>NZ_CP076668.1:5702500-5870232 GCF_018968705.1 Pseudomonas lijiangensis | reverse complement strand
GGATATCCCCTAAGTCGAAAGCCGGTGAGGCAAAAACATCCGCCATTGTAACGATCAGACGCCGACTTATCCACATGTAGGTTGCTCACAAACAAGGAGAAAACCGGCTTTTATTCGTTGAAAAGGCGACAGACGGTAGTCGGATAAGCTCTGTGGATAAACCGGCCTCAGCTCATTGCATAAGTCACGGTGAAACTCTGTGGATAACCAGCCTGTGGATAACAAGGCATTCCATACACAGCTTTTCCGAGGTCACAGCACAGGCAGAACACCGTTTCTCGACAGTCTTATGATCTTATGTACACATTGATTTTAAAGGTCTTGGCTTGGTTATCCACAGGTAGAGTCGTCCCTAGCCTTTATAAGCTCTACAGAAAAGCTTTAAATATTCGCTCTTTTTATTTCTATAACTGATTTCCCTCAGGTAACCCTCGAACCGGCTGAGGAAGGCGTAACGAGCTGTAAGGAAGTAGATAAAGGAAAAGCTGGTTGGAAATTGACCTGCACGCTTGCTTTCTCTAGAATCCCCGGTCTCTTAAAACGGGGGCCATTCCGGCCCGTAGTGGACGAACCAGGTAACACGCCATGAAACGTACTTTCCAACCCAGCACTATCAAGCGCGCCCGCACCCACGGTTTCCGTGCCCGTATGGCCACCAAGAACGGCCGTGCAGTCCTGTCGCGTCGTCGCGCCAAAGGCCGTAAGCGTCTGGCAGTTTGATAAATCGGCACTGGTGGTGAGTCGAGACTTCAGTCGGGAAAAGCGTTTGCTGACTCCCCGGCATTTCAAGGCAGTCTTTGACTCCCCTACCGGCAAGGTTCCGGGGAAAAATCTCCTGCTCCTTGCTCGCAACAACGACCTTGATCATCCCCGCCTGGGGCTGGTGATAGGTAAAAAGAGCGTAAAACTCTCCGTTGAGCGAAACCGCTTGAAACGCCTCATGCGCGAATCATTTCGCCAACACCAGGATAATCTGGTCGGTTGGGATATCGTGATCGTCGCGCGTAAGGGTCTGGGTGATATAGAAAACCCGGAATTGATTCAGCATTTCGGCAAGCTCTGGAAACGTCTGGCGCGTAGCCGACCTACTCCAGAAGCAAAACCCGAAACTGCAGGGGTAGACAGTCCAGATGCGTAAACTGGCACTCGTTCCGATCCAGTTTTACCGCTATGCCATTAGCCCGCTGATGGCCAGTCACTGTCGTTTCTACCCCAGTTGCTCCTGCTATGCGTATGAAGCCATCGATAATCATGGCCTTTTACGCGGCGGCTGGCTGACACTTCGTCGTTTGGGCCGCTGTCATCCGTGGAATCCCGGTGGTTATGACCCGGTTCCACCTGTCCCCACCTCCCGTTCTTCTTCGATGGCCGAGTAATCATGGATATTAAACGCACGATCCTGATCGTCGCCCTGGCAATCGTGACCTACGTCGGGGTTCTGAAATGGAACCAAGACTACGGCCAGGCTGCCATGCCGACCCAGAATGTTGCAGCCAGCACAACCGCACCGGCTATACCGGATACGGCTGCTGGTACTAATGGTTCTGCAAATGCCGATGTTCCAAGTGCTACAGCGACCACTGCCGCAGCGCCTCTGGAAACTCCAGTCGCACCGAGCAAGGACCTGATTCAGGTCAAGACCGACGTGCTCGATCTGGCGATCGATCCGGTAGGTGGTGACGTCGTTCAACTTCGTCTTCCACTGTATCCACGTCGTCAGGACCGCCCGGATGTTCCATTCCAGCTGTTCGACAACGGTGGCGAGCGTACTTTTCTGGCACAAAGTGGCCTGACCGGTACCAACGGACCTGATGCACGTGCTGCCGGTCGTCCGGTTTATTCGTCTGCACAGAAGACTTATCAACTGAACGATGGCCAGAACGATCTGGTCGTCGAGCTGAAATTCGCTGATAACGGCGTCAACTACATCAAGCGCTTCACCTTCAAGCGTGGCCTGTACGATGTTGTTGTCACCTACGTTGTGGATAACCAGAGCGCTCAGCCATGGGCGGGTAATCTGTTTGCACAACTGAAGCGCGATGCCAGTTCCGATCCGTCTTCGACTACTGCCACCGGCACGGCCACCTATCTGGGTGCAGCCCTGTGGACAGCTGCAGAGCCGTACAAAAAAGTGTCGATGAAAGATATCGACAAGGCTCCGCTGAAAGAAACAGTACAAGGTGGCTGGGTTGCATGGCTTCAACATTACTTCGTGACGGCCTGGATTCCAAGCCATGGCGACAGCAATGCCGTTCAGACACGTAAAGACAGCCAGGGCAACTACATCATCGGTTTCACTGGCCCGACCCTGTCGGTTTCTGCCGGTGGCAAAGGTGAAACCAGCGCTACGTTGTATGCAGGTCCGAAAAGCCAGGCGGTACTCAAAGAGTTATCCCCAGGCCTGGAATTGACTGTCGACTACGGCTTTCTTTGGTTCATTGCCCAGCCAATCTTCTGGCTGCTGCAACATATCCACGCCATTGTGGGTAACTGGGGCTGGTCGATCATCTTCCTGACCATGCTGATCAAGGGCCTGTTCTTCCCACTGTCGGCTGCCAGCTACAAGTCCATGGCGCGTATGCGTGCCGTAGGTCCGAAGCTGACTGCGCTGAAAGAACAGTATGGCGACGATCGTCAGAAAATGTCCCAGGCAATGATGGAGCTGTACAAGAAAGAAAAGATCAACCCGCTGGGTGGATGCTTGCCGATTCTTGTCCAGATGCCGGTTTTCCTTGCGCTGTACTGGGTACTCCTGGAAAGCGTGGAAATGCGTCAGGCTCCATGGATACTGTGGATAACCGACCTGTCGATCAAAGACCCGTTCTTTATCCTGCCGATCATCATGGGCGCTACCATGTTTATCCAGCAGCGTCTGAACCCGACTCCTCCGGATCCGATGCAGGCTAAGGTCATGAAAATGATGCCTATCATCTTCACGTTCTTCTTCCTGTGGTTCCCTGCCGGTCTGGTTCTGTACTGGGTTGTGAACAACACCCTGTCGATTGCACAGCAGGCCTACATCACTCGCAAGATCGAAGCATCTACCAACAAAGCTGCTGCCTGATCTAACCTGTGAACAAGTTTTACAAAGCGCCCCCTCGTGGGGCGTTTTGCTATCTGTCAGTTGCCCAGGAGCCGGACCATGAACGTCCCTCGTGAAACCATCGCCGCCATCGCCACCGCTCAAGGTCGCGGTGGTGTAGGCATCGTGCGCATATCCGGGCCTTTGGCAGGCAAGGCTGCCCAGGCAATCATTGGACGCACGCCAAAACCACGATTTGCCCATTACGGTCCTTTCGAGGATGAAACAGGCCAGGTCATCGACGAAGGAATCGCGCTTTATTTCCCAGGCCCCAACTCCTTTACCGGTGAAGATGTCCTGGAGCTTCAAGGCCACGGCGGTCCCATTGTTCTGGATATGTTGCTGCAGCGCTGCCTGCAGCTGGGCAGTCGTCTGGCTCGGCCGGGAGAGTTCAGCGAGCGGGCTTTCCTCAACGACAAGCTGGATCTGGCTCAGGCCGAAGCCATTGCGGACCTGATCGAAGCCAGTTCTGCACAGGCTGCGCGTAATGCCCTTCGCTCCTTGCAGGGTGTTTTTTCCCAGCGTGTGGATAACTTGACCGAAAAGCTGATCAGCCTGCGGATCTATGTAGAGGCGGCTATCGACTTTCCCGAGGAAGAAATCGACTTCCTTGCCGATGGCCATGTGCTGAGCATGCTCGATGAGGTGCGTGACGAGTTATCCACAGTGCTGCGCGAAGCAGGGCAGGGCGCATTGCTGCGTGACGGCATGACTGTCGTGATCGCCGGTCGCCCCAATGCCGGAAAATCCAGCCTGCTCAATGCTCTGGCGGGCAGAGAGGCCGCGATCGTCACCGAGATTGCCGGCACGACACGGGATGTATTGCGCGAACATATCCACATAGACGGCATGCCGCTGCATGTCGTGGATACAGCCGGCTTGCGCGATACCGACGATCAGGTAGAGATCATCGGTGTACAGCGTGCCCTCAAGGCCATTGGCGAGGCTGATCGCATCTTGCTGGTAGTCGACGCTACTGCGCCTGAAGCAACCGATCCTTTCGCCCTGTGGCCTGAATTCCTGGAGCAACGCCCTGATCCAGCCAAGGTTACGCTGATCCGGAACAAGGCCGATCTCAGCGGCGACCTGATTGGCCTGGAAACCAGTGCCGATGGCCATGTCACGATCAGCCTGAGCGCCAAGGCCGGTGGAGAAGGCCTGGAGCTGCTGCGTGAACACCTCAAAGCCTGCATGGGTTATGAACAGACCTCTGAAAGCAGCTTCAGCGCACGTCGACGCCATCTTGAAGCGCTGCGCCATGCCAGTGACTTCCTGGAACATGGCCGCGCGCAATTGACACTGGCGGGCGCAGGCGAGCTATTGGCCGAAGACCTGCGCCAGGCTCAGCAGGCGCTGGGTGAAATTACCGGAGCCTTCAGCTCGGACGATCTGCTTGGCAGGATCTTCTCAAGCTTCTGCATCGGTAAATAATCCCGCACACATTGCTTGAACAGCCCGGTGCAATGCCGGGCTTGCGTCTCAGACCTCACAATAAAGCCCTCGATCAGCCTCTCTTATCCACAAAGGGAAGCTTTGCTGTGCCTCCCTCACTACCGCCTGTCGCTCAGACAACATCATTCTGTGTACTCACAGCCTGTGAATTCCACCTTCAGGAAGCAATTTATGTGAATTAAGCCCTGTGAATAACTGCTTCTGAGCTCAGTTGATAAGTGGGGTCGAAAGC
This sequence comes from Pseudomonas lijiangensis, assembly GCF_018968705.1. Lineage (NCBI taxonomy): Bacteria > Pseudomonadati > Pseudomonadota > Gammaproteobacteria > Pseudomonadales > Pseudomonadaceae > Pseudomonas > Pseudomonas lijiangensis. The sequence goes on along the minus strand of NZ_CP076668.1, from coordinate 5,865,466 downwards.
TGAAGATAAACCCGTCTGTGGACAAGTTGTCATTTAATCCACAGGCTCAAGACGGTTATCCAAAGGCCTCATTGGCACATGAACACAGACTTTTGAAACGCTGTACACATTGATATATATGGCCTGTAGAGCTTTATCCACAGAAAGGTGGTTCAGTAAGAATAAACATAAAAACAAGGTTTTATAAGATTTCTTTCCTTTTTAATTTCTTTATTCGCCAGTTTTCCACAGCTGGTTAAATTTTGTGCAACGGGTTTCTTTCAGGTGGGTGTATTCCCTATACTTGTCAGCTATCCCAATTTCCCATCGACAACAGGCACGAGGTGCGTGGTGGATTTCCCTTCCCGTTTTGAAGTGATCGTCATCGGTGGCGGTCATGCCGGTACCGAGGCCGCACTTGCGTCGGCACGCATGGGTGTCAAAACCCTATTGCTGACGCACAACGTGGAAACGCTCGGTCAGATGAGCTGTAACCCTGCTATTGGCGGTATTGGCAAAAGTCATCTGGTCAAGGAAATCGACGCCCTTGGCGGTGCGATGGCAATGGCTACCGATAAAGGCGGCATCCAGTTCCGCGTATTGAACAGCCGCAAAGGGCCAGCAGTACGAGCGACACGCGCCCAGGCAGACCGTGTTCTATACAAGGCAGCCATTCGCGAAATCCTCGAAAACCAGCCGAACCTGTGGATATTTCAACAATCCTGTGACGACCTGATCGTCGAGCAGGACCAGGTTCGCGGTGTCGTCACGCAAATGGGCCTGCGTTTCATGGCCGACTCCGTGGTTTTGACCACAGGTACGTTCCTGGGCGGACTTATCCACATCGGTATGCAGAACTATTCCGGTGGTCGCGCTGGAGATCCGCCTTCGATTGCCCTGGCAAAACGGTTACGTGAATTGCCGCTGCGCGTGGGTCGACTGAAAACCGGAACACCGCCACGCATCGATGGCCGTTCCGTGGATTTTTCGGTAATGACAGAACAACCGGGCGATACGCCTATCCCGGTCATGTCGTTCCTGGGTTCAAAGGAGCAGCATCCAGCGCAGGTCAGTTGCTGGATTACGCACACCAACGCACGGACTCACGAAATCATTGCCTCCAACCTTGATCGTTCACCAATGTACTCCGGTGTGATCGAAGGTATCGGCCCGCGTTACTGTCCTTCGATCGAAGACAAGATCCACCGCTTTGCCGACAAGGAAAGCCACCAGGTCTTCATCGAGCCGGAAGGTCTGACTACCCACGAGCTGTATCCGAACGGTATTTCGACTTCGCTGCCATTCGACGTGCAACTGCAGATCGTTCGCTCGATTCGCGGTATGGAAAATGCGCACATCGTTCGTCCCGGTTACGCCATCGAATACGATTACTTCGACCCGCGGGATTTGAAGTACAGCCTGGAAACCAAAGTCATCGGCGGTCTGTTTTTCGCAGGTCAGATCAACGGCACCACTGGCTACGAAGAGGCCGGTGCACAAGGTCTGCTGGCCGGAACCAACGCTGCGCTTCGTGCACAGGGCAAGGAAAGCTGGTGCCCGCGCCGTGATGAAGCGTATATCGGCGTGCTGGTTGACGACCTGATTACCCTCGGCACCCAAGAGCCGTACCGGATGTTCACATCCCGTGCCGAATACCGTCTGATCCTGCGTGAAGACAACGCCGATTTGCGTCTCACGGAAAAAGGTCGCGAACTGGGTCTGATCGACGATGCCCGCTGGGCGGCGTTCTGCACCAAGCGTGAGAACATCGCGCTGGAAGAACAGCGTTTGAAAAGTACCTGGGTCCGCCCGGGCACAGAGCAGGGCGATGCGATTGCCGCACATTTCGGCACGCCGCTGACCCACGAATACAATCTGCTCAACCTGCTGACTCGCCCGGAAGTCGATTATGCGAGCCTGATTTCCCTGACAGGTCAGGGTTGCAGCGACCCTCAAGTCACCGAGCAGGTCGAGATCAAGACCAAATACGCCGGTTACATCGAACGTCAGCAGGATGAAATTGCCCGTCTGCGAGCCAGCGAAGATACAAAACTGCCGGAAGACATCGATTACACGACAATTTCCGGTCTGTCGAAAGAGATTCAAGGCAAGCTGGGGATAACTCGTCCCGAGACCCTGGGACAGGCATCGCGTATTCCTGGCGTAACGCCGGCGGCGATTTCCCTGTTGATGATTCACTTGAAAAAACGCGGCGCGGGCCGTCAGTTGGAGCAAAGCGCTTGAGTTCTATGGTTACTCCGCAGCATGCTCAGGAATTATCCACAGGTGCCCGGGAACTGGGTGTGGATCTGAGTGAAAAACAGCATGGCCAGTTGCTGGCTTACCTTGAGCTGTTGATAAAGTGGAACAAAGCCTACAACCTGACGGCTGTGCGCAATCCGGACGAGATGGTTTCGCGGCATTTGCTCGACAGCCTGAGCGTCGTACCCTTCATCGAAGGGCCACGCTGGCTGGACGTTGGTAGCGGTGGCGGAATGCCTGGCATTCCCTTGGCTATCATGTTTCCAGAGATGAAAGTTTCGCTTCTGGACAGCAATGGCAAGAAAACCCGGTTCCAGACTCAGGTCAAACTTGAGCTGAAACTCGACAACCTCGAAGTTATCCACAGCCGTGCAGAAGCTTATCAGCCAGATGTGCCGTTTACGGGGATTGTTTCCCGGGCATTCAGCAGTCTGGAAGACTTTACCGGGTGGACTCGCCACATGGGCGACACCGATACACGTTGGCTGGCAATGAAAGGGCTGCATCCGACCGATGAACTGGTAGCATTGCCGGCAGACTTTCATCTCGATAGCGCACAAGCCTTGACCGTTCCAGGTTGCCAAGGCCAACGCCATCTGCTGATACTGCGCCGCACGGCATGACTGGGAACACAAGCAAGAATGGCTAAGGTATTCGCGATAGCGAACCAGAAAGGTGGTGTGGGTAAAACCACCACCTGTATCAACCTCGCAGCGTCACTGGTTGCAACCAAGCGACGCGTGCTGTTGATCGATCTCGACCCTCAGGGCAACGCGACCATGGGCAGTGGTGTGGATAAACACACCCTGGAAAACTCGGTATACGACTTGCTGATCGGTGAATGCGATCTGGCCGAGGCGATACAGTTTTCCGAACATGGCGGTTATCAACTGCTGCCAGCCAACCGTGACCTTACGGCTGCCGAAGTGGTGTTGCTGGAAATGCAGATGAAGGAAAGCCGCTTGCGCAATGCGCTGGCGCCGATCCGGGAAAACTACGATTACATTCTCATCGACTGCCCGCCGTCGCTGTCGATGCTGACCCTCAATGCCCTGGTGGCTTCCGATGGGGTAATTATCCCCATGCAGTGCGAGTACTTTGCGCTGGAAGGTCTCAGCGACCTTGTGGATAACATCAAGCGCATCGCAGAACTGCTCAACCCTCAACTGAAAATCGAAGGGTTGTTGCGCACGATGTATGACCCGCGCCTGAGCCTGATCAACGATGTTTCCGCGCAGCTCAAGGAGCATTTCGGCGAACAGCTCTACGACACGGTCATTCCGCGCAACATCAGGCTCGCCGAGGCGCCGAGCTTCGGCATGCCGGTGCTGGCCTATGACAAGGCTTCCCGCGGTGCGCTGGCTTACCTGGCCCTGGCGGGTGAACTGGTACGTCGTCAACGTCGCAGCTCGAAAGCCGCGCAGCCAACCTAAGGAATTCCCATGGCCGTCAAGAAACGAGGTCTCGGACGTGGGTTGGACGCACTTCTGAGCAGTCCAACCGTCAGTTCGCTGGAAGAACAGGCCGTCAAGATCGATCAGCGTGAGCTGCAGCATGTCCCTCTGGATCTGATCCAGCGTGGCAAGTACCAGCCGCGTCGCGATATGGATCCCCAGGCGCTTGAAGAACTTGCCCTGTCGATCAAGTCCCAGGGCGTGATGCAGCCGATCGTGATCCGTCCGATTGGCGACAACCGCTATGAAATCATCGCCGGTGAGCGTCGCTGGCGTGCCAGTCAGCAGGCAGGTGTAGAGACGATTCCGGCTATGGTCCGCGAAGTCTCGGATGAAAACGCCATCGCCATGGCGCTGATCGAGAACATCCAGCGCGAAGACCTGAACCCTATCGAAGAAGCGATGGCGTTGCAGCGCTTGCAGCAGGAGTTCCAACTGACTCAGCAGCAGGTCGCCGATGCGGTGGGCAAGTCGCGAGTCAGCGTGGCCAACCTGTTGCGTCTGATCGCCTTGCCGGACGTGATCAAGACCATGCTGTCCCACGGTGACCTGGAAATGGGTCATGCACGTGCATTGCTCGGTTTGCCCGAAGAAAGGCAGGTCGAAGGTGCGCGACATGTTGTCGCACGCGGCCTGACTGTGCGTCAGACCGAAGCCCTCGTCAGGCAGTGGCTCAGCGGCAAGCCTGCTCCTGTCGAGGCCGTCAAGACAGATCCCGATATCAGTCGGCTGGAACAGCGTCTCGCCGAGCGGCTGGGCTCTGCAGTCCAGATTCGTCATGGGCAGAAGGGAAAAGGGCAATTAGTCATCCGTTACAACTCGCTGGACGAGTTGCAAGGTGTGCTCGCTCACATTCGCTGAAACAATTGCTCTGTAGCGTATAGTCGGAAATCACTACCTTACGGTTGAATAGGGGCTTAACCGCCCCTATACTCTGCGCGCATTTTGTCGGCACAAATTATGCCAAGTTATTGCTTGTGGCGACCGACATTCAAGGAGCAGTTGCGATGGAATCACGCATGCCAGACCGCTTGCCGTTCCATCGGCTAGCGGTTTTTCCGGTATTGCTGGCTCAATTGATTGTCCTGCTGCTGGCCGCTCTGGCGCTCATGCAGTGGAATGGAGTCGTAGCGGGATACTCAGGGCTGTGTGGTGGCCTGATAGCGTGGCTGCCCAATTTGTACTTTGCTCACAAGGCTTTCCGGTTTTCCGGGGCCAGAGCAGCGCAAGCCATCGTCCGGTCATTTTATGCCGGCGAGGCAGGCAAACTGATTTTGACGGCAGTGCTTTTTGCATTGACGTTCGCAGGTGTGAAGCCATTGGCGCCGCTAGCTGTATTCGGCGTGTTCATGTTGATCCAGGTGGTCAACTGGTTCGCTCCCCTGCTAATGAGAACAAGACTTTCGAGACCTTAGGGCGTTTGAGGCAAAAATGGCAGAGCAAACAGCTTCGGGCTATATCCAGCACCACTTGCAGAACCTGACATTCGGTCAGCTACCCAACGGCAGCTGGGGCTTTGCCCATACCGCAGCAGAAGCAAAGGAAATGGGCTTTTGGGCTTTCCACGTCGATACTCTCGGCTGGTCGGTCGCACTGGGCCTCATTTTCGTTCTTATCTTCCGCATGGCAGCCAAGAAGGCAACTTCCGGCCAGCCTGGCGCTCTGCAGAACTTCGTCGAAGTTCTGGTCGAGTTCGTCGATGGCAGCGTGCGTGACAGCTTCCACGGCCGTAGTGCGGTGATCGCTCCCCTGGCCCTGACCATTTTCGTCTGGGTGTTCCTGATGAACGCCGTCGACCTGGTTCCGGTTGACTGGATTCCTCAGTTGGCGATGCTGATCTCGGGCGACGAGCACATTCCTTTCCGTGCTGTTCCGACCACTGACCCGAATGCCACCCTGGGCATGGCTCTGTCGGTCTTCGCACTGATCATTTTCTACAGCATCAAGGTCAAGGGCATCGGTGGTTTCATCGGCGAACTGACCCTTCACCCGTTCGGCAGCAAGAACATCTTCGTTCAGGCGCTGCTGATCCCGGTGAACTTCCTGCTTGAATTCGTGACACTGGTAGCCAAGCCGATTTCGCTGGCACTGCGTCTGTTCGGCAACATGTACGCTGGCGAGCTGGTATTCATCCTGATCGCGGTCATGTTCGGCAGCGGCCTGCTCTGGCTCAGTGGCCTGGGTGTGGTTCTGCAATGGGCGTGGGCTGTCTTCCACATCCTGATCATCACCCTGCAAGCGTTCATCTTCATGATGCTGACCATCGTTTACCTGTCGATGGCTCACGAAGATAACCATTAAGATTCGCCATCCGGCGCATCTGATGACCCTCTTGCCATTGGTGAGAGGGAGCCGCAAGCGGGAAACCGCAAGGGCTGATGTAACAAACGATTTTGCTTTACCGCTTTAATCTAAGAAAACCTAACCAATACGACGTAAAAGTCGGGAGGAAAGATGGAAACTGTAGTTGGTCTAACCGCTATCGCTGTTGCACTGTTGATCGGCCTGGGCGCACTGGGTACTGCAATCGGTTTCGGCCTGTTGGGCGGTAAGTTCCTGGAAGGCGCAGCGCGTCAGCCAGAAATGGTTCCAATGCTGCAAGTTAAAATGTTCATCGTTGCGGGCCTGCTCGACGCCGTTACCATGATCGGTGTTGGTATCGCTCTGTTCTTCACCTTCGCGAACCCCTTCGTTGGTCAGCTCGCTGGCTAATCGCTCGAATTTTCGAGTTGATTGGTGTGATGGACAACGAACGAGCGAGGTGTTGGCGTGAATATTAATGCAACCCTGATTGGCCAGTCCGTTGCGTTCTTCATCTTTGTGCTGTTCTGCATGAAGTTCGTGTGGCCTCCGGTCATCGCGGCTTTGCACGAACGTCAGAAGAAGATCGCGGATGGACTGGACGCTGCTACACGAGCAGCTCGCGACCTGGAGCTGGCCCAAGACAAAGTGGGTCAACAACTGCGCGAAGCTAAAGCTCAAGCAGCCGAAATCATTGAGCAAGCCAAGAAACGCGGTACTCAGATTGTCGACGAAGCCCGTGAACAGGCTCGCGTCGAAGCTGACCGTGTGAAGGCTCAGGCTCAGGCCGAGATCGAGCAGGAACTGAACAGTGTCAAAGACGCTCTGCGCGCCCAGTTGGGTAGCCTGGCAGTCAATGGCGCCGAGAAGATCCTGGGTGCCACAATCGATCAAAACGCGCACGCGGAGCTGGTTAACAAACTGGCAGCTGAAATTTAAGCGAGGGCGATCATGGCAGAACTGACCACGTTGGCCCGACCTTACGCTAAGGCGGCCTTCGAGCACGCGCAGGCCCACCAGCAACTGGCCAATTGGTCAGCCATGCTCGGCCTGGCTGCTGCGGTGTCGCAAGACGACACCATGCAGAGCCTGCTCAAGGCCCCGCGACTGACGAGCGCACAAAAGGCCACCACTTTTATTGAAGTGTGTGGCGACAAGTTCGATGCCAAGGCACAGAATTTCATCCACGTCGTTGCTGAAAACGACCGTCTCCCGCTTCTGCCGGAGATCGCCGAACTGTTCGACCTGTACAAGGCCGAGCAGGAAAAATCGGTCGATGTGGATGTCACCAGTGCTTTTGCATTGAACCAAGAACAGCAAGACAAACTCGCCAAGGTTCTCAGTGCACGGCTCGGCCGGGAAGTGCGCCTGCATGCTGCGGAGGATGCCACCCTTATCGGTGGTGTCGTTATCCGCGCCGGCGACCTGGTTATCGATGGCTCAGTTCGCGGCAAGATCGCGCAACTAGCCGAAGCATTGAAATCTTGAGTTTGAAGGGGCAGCAGAGCAATGCAGCAACTCAATCCTTCCGAAATAAGTGAAATCATCAAGGGTCGCATCGAGAAGCTCGATGTAACCTCCCAAGCCCGCAACGAAGGCACAGTCGTCAGCGTGTCTGACGGTATCGTGCGGATTCACGGTCTTGCCGACGTAATGTACGGCGAAATGATCGAGTTTCCGGGCGGCGTCTTCGGTATGGCGCTGAACCTTGAGCAAGACTCTGTCGGTGCCGTTGTACTGGGCGCCTACACGACTCTGGCTGAAGGCATGAGCGCCAAGTGCACCGGCCGCATCCTCGAAGTTCCGGTTGGTAAGGAACTGCTGGGTCGCGTTGTCGACGCACTGGGTAACCCTGTTGACGGTAAAGGTCCGCTGAACAACACCGAGACCGATGCGGTCGAGAAAGTTGCTCCAGGCGTGATCTGGCGTAAGTCGGTCGATCAGCCAGTGCAAACTGGCTACAAGGCCGTCGACGCAATGATTCCAGTCGGCCGTGGCCAGCGTGAGCTGATCATCGGTGACCGCCAGATCGGTAAAACCGCCATGGCAATCGACGCGATCATCAACCAGAAAAACAGCGGCATCTTCTGCGTCTACGTTGCAGTTGGTCAGAAGCAATCGACCATCGCCAACGTTGTTCGCAAGCTCGAAGAAAACGGTGCACTGGCTAACACCATCATCGTTGCTGCAAGTGCTTCCGAATCCGCTGCGCTGCAATTCCTTGCACCGTACTCGGGTTGCACCATGGGCGAGTACTTCCGTGACCGCGGTGAAGACGCGCTGATCGTTTATGACGATCTGTCCAAGCAAGCAGTGGCTTACCGCCAGATTTCCCTGCTGCTGCGCCGTCCACCAGGCCGTGAAGCCTACCCAGGTGACGTGTTCTATCTCCACTCCCGTCTGCTGGAGCGCGCATCGCGTGTTTCCGAAGAGTACGTAGAGAAGTTCACCAACGGCGCAGTGACCGGCAAAACCGGTTCCCTGACTGCACTGCCGATCATCGAAACCCAGGCTGGCGACGTTTCCGCGTTCGTTCCGACCAACGTGATTTCCATCACCGACGGTCAGATCTTCCTGGAATCGGCCATGTTCAACTCCGGCATCCGTCCGGCAGTGAACGCCGGTGTTTCGGTATCCCGTGTAGGTGGTGCCGCACAGACCAAGATCATCAAGAAGCTTTCCGGTGGTATCCGTACCGCTCTGGCTCAGTACCGTGAACTGGCTGCATTTGCCCAGTTCGCTTCTGACCTGGACGAAGCGACCCGCAAGCAGCTTGAGCATGGTCAGCGCGTTACCGAGCTGATGAAGCAGAAGCAATACGCGCCGATGTCCATCGCTGATATGTCGTTGTCCCTGTATGCCGCTGAACGTGGCTTCCTGGTGGACATCGAGATTCCAAAAATCGGCAGCTTCGAGCAGGCTCTGATTGCTTACTTCAACCGCGATCACGCCGACTTGATGGCGAAGATCAACGTGAAGGGTGACTTCAATGACGAAATCGACTCTGGCCTCAAAGCCGGTATCGAGAAGTTCAAGGCCACCCAAACCTGGTAAGCCGCAGCGGGAGCCGAGAGGTTCCCGCTTGCTAACCTGATAGGTGTTACATGGCAGGCGCAAAAGAGATTCGCAGCAAGATTGCGAGCATCAAAAGCACGCAAAAGATCACCAGCGCCATGGAAAAAGTGGCGGTCAGCAAAATGCGCAAGGCTCAGTCGCGCATGGCTGCTAGCCGTCCTTACGCGGAGCGCATCCGCCAGGTGATTGGTCATCTTGCCAACGCCAACCCGGAGTATCGCCACCCGTTCATGATCGAGCGCGAAGTAAAGCGTGTCGGTTATGTCGTAGTGAGCAGTGACCGTGGTTTGTGCGGTGGCCTGAACACCAACCTGTTCAAGGCTTTGGTCAAGGACATGGCGGTAAACCGTGAAAACGGCGTAGAGATCGATCTGTGCGTGGTCGGCAGCAAAGGTGCGGCATTTTTCCGCAACTTCGGCGGTAACGTCGTCGCTGCGATCAGCCACCTGGGCGAAGAGCCGTCGATCAATGATCTGATCGGCAGCGTCAAGGTGATGCTGGATGCCTACCTGGATGGTCGAATTGATCGCCTGTCCGTGGTATCCAACAAGTTCATCAACACCATGACCCAGCAGCCAACGGTGGAGCAATTGATTCCGCTGGTGGCAACCCCGGATCAGAAACTCAAGCACCACTGGGACTATCTCTACGAACCCGATGCCAAAGAGCTGCTTGACGGCTTGATGGTTCGCTACGTTGAGTCGCAGGTGTACCAGGCGGTGGTCGAGAACAACGCTGCTGAACAAGCTGCGCGGATGATCGCGATGAAGAACGCCACAGACAACGCCGGTGATTTGATCAGCGATTTGCAGCTGATCTACAACAAGGCGCGTCAGGCAGCGATCACCCAAGAGATCTCGGAAATCGTCGGCGGCGCTGCCGCGGTTTAACGGTTCAAATATTAGAGGAACCAGCTAATGAGTAGCGGACGTATCGTTCAAATCATCGGCGCCGTGATCGACGTGGAATTCCCACGCGATAGCGTACCGAGCATCTACAACGCGCTGAGTGTACAAGGCGCGGAAACCACTCTTGAAGTTCAGCAGCAGCTGGGCGACGGCGTGGTTCGTACCATTGCAATGGGTTCGACCGAAGGCTTGAAGCGCGGTCTGAACGTCAATGACAGCGGCACAGCCATTTCCGTACCGGTCGGTAAAGCGACTCTGGGCCGGATCATGGACGTCCTGGGCAACCCGATCGACGAAGCCGGTCCTATCGGTGAAGAAGAGCGTTGGGGCATTCACCGTCCTGCGCCGTCCTTCGCTGAACAGGCGGGTGGCAACGATCTGCTGGAAACAGGCATCAAGGTTATCGACCTGGTTTGCCCGTTCGCCAAGGGCGGTAAAGTCGGTCTGTTCGGTGGTGCCGGTGTAGGCAAAACCGTAAACATGATGGAACTGATCCGTAACATCGCCATCGAGCACAGCGGTTATTCCGTGTTCGCCGGTGTGGGTGAGCGTACTCGTGAGGGTAACGACTTCTACCACGAGATGAAGGACTCCAACGTTCTGGACAAAGTGGCACTGGTTTACGGTCAGATGAACGAGCCACCGGGAAACCGTCTGCGCGTTGCTCTGACCGGCCTGACCATGGCCGAGAAGTTCCGTGACGAAGGTAACGACGTTCTGCTGTTCGTCGACAACATCTATCGTTACACCCTGGCCGGTACCGAAGTATCCGCACTACTGGGCCGTATGCCTTCCGCAGTAGGTTACCAACCGACCCTGGCTGAAGAGATGGGTACTCTGCAAGAGCGCATCACTTCCACCAAAAACGGTTCGATCACCTCGATCCAGGCGGTATACGTACCAGCGGACGACTTGACCGACCCGTCGCCAGCGACCACGTTCGCCCACTTGGACGCAACTGTCGTACTGTCCCGTGACATCGCTTCCCTGGGTATCTACCCAGCGGTAGACCCACTGGATTCGACTTCGCGCCAGCTGGACCCGAACGTCATCGGCCAGGAACACTACGACACCGCTCGCGGCGTTCAGTACGTGTTGCAGCGTTACAAAGAGCTGAAAGACATCATCGCGATCCTGGGTATGGACGAGCTGTCGGAAACCGACAAGCAGTTGGTAAACCGTGCTCGTAAGATCCAGCGCTTCCTGTCGCAGCCGTTCTTCGTGGCTGAAGTCTTCACTGGTGCATCGGGTAAATACGTTTCCCTGAAAGACACCATTGCTGGCTTCAAAGGCATCCTCAACGGTGACTACGACCACCTGCCAGAACAAGCGTTCTACATGGTCGGCGGCATCGAAGAAGCGATCGAGAAAGCCAAGAAACTGTAATCCCGGCGCCCGGAAACGGGCGCTAATTAGGTTGAGGCAAGCAAATGGCTATGACAGTCCATTGCGACATCGTCAGCGCGGAAGGGGAAATCTTCTCCGGTCTGGTCGAGATGGTGATTGCGCACGGCAACCTGGGTGATCTCGGTATCGCTCCAGGCCACGCGCCTCTGATCACCAATCTGGTCCCGGGCCCGATCCGCTTGATCAAGCAGGGTGGGGAAGCCGAGGTGTTCTACATCTCCGGTGGTTTCCTCGAGGTTCAGCCGAACATGGTCAAGGTGCTTGCCGATACTGTGCAACGTGCTGCCGACCTGGACGAAGCTTCTGCTCAGGCCGCCGTCAAGGCTGCCGAGAAGGCCCTGAACGAAAAAGGCGCGGACTTCGATTACGGATCTGCGACTGCTCGTCTGGCCGAGGCTGCAGCTCAGCTGCGCACCGTTCAGCAAATTCGCAAGAAGTTCGGCGGCTAACCCCGCTGGCTTGATGCGCGATTGAGTAAAAGGGTAGCCTCGGCTACCCTTTTTCTTTTTTCCGAATCAGTCCGTTCCGGGCTGGTTGCCGCTCAGTTGGTAGTCCTCATGTCTCTCGATATCGTTATTCTTGCCGCTGGCCAAGGTACCCGGATGCGTTCGGCCTTGCCTAAAGTCCTGCACCCTGTTGCAGGTAACTCCATGCTGGGTCATGTTATCCACAGCGCACGACAGTTATCCCCAAATGGCATTCATGTGGTGATCGGTCATGGCGCAGATGCCGTACGCGAACGCCTGGCAGCGGATGACCTGAATTTCGTCATGCAGGACAAGCAACTGGGCACAGGCCACGCAGTTGCCCAGGCAGTACCGCAACTGAGCGCTGATACCGTGCTGATTCTTTACGGTGATGTCCCGCTGATCGAGGTTCAGACCCTGCAGCGTCTGTTGGCACTGGTTACCCCGCAGCAGTTGGGCCTGCTGACCGTGACGCTGGACGATCCGACAGGCTATGGCCGCATCGTTCGCGACGCCGAGAACCGGGTCTGTGCCATTGTCGAGCACAAGGATGCCAGCGAAGCCCAGAAGGCGATCAACGAAGGCAATACCGGCATTCTTGCAGTGCCTGGCAAGCGTCTGGCCGACTGGCTCGGGCGTTTGTCCAACAACAACGCCCAGGGCGAGTATTACCTGACGGATGTTATCGCCATGGCGGTCAGTGACGGTCTGGTGGTTGCCACCGAACAGCCTCACGACGCGATGGAAGTGCAGGGCGCCAATGACCGCAAGCAATTGGCGGAACTGGAGCGTCATTATCAGTTGCGTGAAGCCCGTCGCGTGATGGCTGCCGGCGTAACCCTGCGTGACCCGGCACGTTTCGACGTGCGTGGCGAGGTGACGGTTGGCCGTGATGTGCTGATCGATATCAACGTGATTCTTGAAGGTCGCGTGATCATTGAAGATGACGTGGTCATCGGCCCGAACTGCGTCATCAAGGACAGTACCCTGCGCAAAGGTGTCGTGCTCAAGGCCAACAGCCACATCGAAGGCGCGATTCTGGGCGAGGGCAGTGACGCGGGTCCATTCGCTCGCCTGCGTCCTGGCAGTGTTCTGGGTGCCAAGGCCCATGTGGGTAACTTTGTCGAACTCAAGAATGCTCACCTTGGCGATGGTGCAAAAGCCGGCCACCTGACTTATCTGGGCGATGCCGAAATCGGTGCGCGCACCAACATCGGTGCCGGGACCATCACCTGCAACTACGATGGTGCCAACAAGCACAAGACCATCCTGGGTGAGGACGTCTTCATCGGCTCCAACAACTCGCTGGTTGCACCTGTGGATATCTCTTCAGGAGCCACAACTGCAGCGGGTTCCACCATCAATCAGAACATTCCGGCCGAACAGTTGGGCGTCGCTCGTGCACGCCAGCGCAACATCGAAGGCTGGAAGCGTCCGGTAAAGGTCAAGAAGCCCTGAGGTTATCCACAGACTGGGCTGGAACCCGATTTGTGGGAGGGAGCTTGCTCGCGACGGCCGTTGTCGTTACCCAGGCTCCTTCGACTCAGACTGAAGATGATTAATACGGCTTGACCCGGTTCCGATAATAAGGTTTTATTGCTTTCGTTATCTTTTGAATCGAAACTTAAAGCCAAAATGTCGAAACGTAATACGCCTCAACGTCGCCACAATATCCTCGCCTTGCTCAATGAGCAGGGCGAAGTCAGTGTCGATGATCTGGCCCAGCGCTTTGAAACTTCGGAAGTTACGATTCGAAAGGATCTGGCCGCTCTCGAAAGCAATGGCTTGCTGCTACGCCGTTATGGTGGTGCAGTCACCTTGCCCCATGAATTGATTGCCGAAAGCAGCCAGCCTGTTTCCCGATACAAGCAGGCCATTGCCCGGGCGGCAGTGACGCGAATTCGCGAACATGCCCGCATCATTGTGGACAGTGGCAGCACCACCGCTGCGCTGATCCCCGAACTGGGCGCCCAGCCGGGCCTTGTTGTGATGACCAACTCCCTGCATGTGGCGCGAGCTCTGGCCGAGCTTGAGCATGAGCCGGTGCTGTTGATGACCGGTGGAACCTGGGACCCGCACTCCGAATCCTTCCAGGGACAGGTGGCTGAGCAGGTTCTGCGCTCCTACGACTTCGATCAGTTGTTCATTGGTGCCGACGGCATCGATCTGATTCGCGGTACCACCACCTTCAATGAGTTGCTGGGCCTGAGCCGGGTCATGGCTGAAGTTGCCCGGGAAGTGGTGGTCATGGTCGAAGCCGACAAAGTCGGTCGCAAGATTCCCAACCTGGAACTGCCCTGGAGCAGTATCCATACCCTTATCACAGATGAGCGCCTGCCCGATGAGGCACGCGAACAGATAAAAGCCCGCGGCATTACCCTGATTTGTGCCGCTGTCAGCTAGGAGAGAACCATGTGTGGAATTGTCGGCGCCGTTGCTGAACGTAGTATCACAGCCATTCTGCTGGAAGGGCTCAAACGTCTTGAATACCGTGGCTATGACAGCGCCGGTGTAGCGGTTTTCAGCAATGAAGGCACCCTTGAGCGCCGTCGTCGTTCGGGCAAGGTCAGCGAACTGGAGCAAGCGCTGGCGGGCGAGCCTCTGGCTGGTCGTCTGGGCATCGCTCACACCCGCTGGGCTACCCATGGTGCACCTTGCGAGCGCAATGCACACCCGCACTTTTCGGCTGATGAGCTGGCAGTTGTCCACAACGGCATCATCGAAAACCACGAAGCCCTGCGCGAGCGTCTCAAAGGCCTGGGTTACGTATTCGCTTCCGATACCGACACCGAAGTCATCGTCCACCTGCTGCACCACAAGCTCAAGGACACGCCGGATCTGGCCAATGCCCTGAAAGCAGCGGTCAAGGAACTGCACGGTGCCTACGGCCTGGCAGTCATCAGCGCCAAACAACCGGATCGCCTGCTGGCCGCACGCAGTGGCAGCCCGTTGGTGATTGGCCTGGGTCTTGGTGAAAACTTCCTGGCATCGGACCAGTTGGCACTGCGTCAGGTGACCGACCGCTTCATGTACCTGGAAGAAGGCGATATCGCAGAGATCCGTCGCGACAGCGTGCAGATATGGTCTGTGGATGGTTTGCCGGTGGTTCGCGAAACCGTGCAATACCACGAAGGTGCCGAAGCCGCCGACAAGGGCGAATACCGTCACTTCATGCTCAAGGAAATCCACGAGCAGCCCAAGGTTGTGCAGCGCACGCTGGAAGGTCGCCTGGGTCAGCAACAAGTGCTGGTCCATGCCTTTGGCCCGCAAGCCGCTGAACTGTTCGCCAAGGTTCGCAATGTGCAGATCGTGGCCTGCGGCACCAGCTATCACGCCGGCATGGTTGCGCGTTACTGGCTCGAAGGTCTGGCCGGCATTCCTTGTCAGGTTGAAGTGGCCAGTGAGTTCCGCTATCGCAAGGTCGTGGTCCAGCCGGACACCCTGTTCGTTTCCATCTCCCAGTCCGGCGAAACCGCCGACACCCTGGCGGCACTGCGCAACGCCAAGGAGCTGGGTTTCCTGGCAAGCCTGGCCATCTGCAACGTCGGCATCAGCTCCCTGGTGCGCGAGTCGGATCTGACCCTGCTGACCCAGGCCGGTCCTGAAATCGGCGTGGCATCCACCAAGGCCTTCACCACCCAACTGGTTGCCCTGCTGTTGCTGACCCTCTCCCTTGGACAGGTCAAAGGCACACTGGAGGAGGGTGTCGAAGCCGAACTGGTCGAAGAACTGCGTCGCCTGCCGACCCGTCTGGGCGAAGCGCTGGCCATGGACAGCACCGTCGAGAAAGTCGCCGAGCTGTTCGCCGAGAAACACCACACCCTGTTCCTGGGCCGTGGCGCGCAATTCCCGGTAGCGATGGAAGGAGCCCTCAAGCTCAAGGAAATCTCGTACATCCACGCCGAAGCCTACCCGGCCGGCGAACTCAAGCACGGCCCGCTGGCGCTTGTGGATAACGACATGCCGGTGGTCACCGTTGCACCAAACAACGAACTGCTGGAAAAACTCAAATCCAACCTCCAGGAAGTCCGCGCACGCGGTGGTGAGCTGGTGGTATTCGCTGATGAACAAGCCGGCATGAAAAACGGCGAAGGCACTCATGTCATCGCCATGCCACATATCATCGACGCCCTGGCCCCGATTCTCTACACCATCCCGCTGCAGCTGCTGTCGTACTACGTGGCGGTGTTGAAGGGTACGGATGTGGATCAGCCTCGGAATCTGGCCAAATCCGTTACTGTGGAGTGAGTTATTCACAGGTGTAAGTTTTGGCAAGAAGGAGCATCACTGCTCCTTCTTGCCATTCGCGTCTCCACCAAAAGCAGTCTCAAAGTTATCAACAGACACGCTTTCCTCCGTTGATCTGCTGTCCTGCAGATCCCACAGCAGTGGTTTTAGAGAATTAAAACTGTCGGAAGTGACCGGGGATCAAACCCTCGGTTTGCCTCCGATCAGTGATTTCTCTCACGATTGAGCACCCTCAGAGGCTGATGAGGATCCTTTTTAGAGATGCTGCCATAGACGGTGGAACTTGCTCCTATGGACTTATAAAAAAATGGCAAATAAGTTGAACTTTTTTATCCGGGATAAGTTTCGTCGATTAAAATAAATTATGAGTTCGATAGCATCTTGGAAAGATACTTTTTCGCTAAAGTTTATTTGCGGGTGGCCGAAATTTATGGGGTTAGGAATGGCATGGAGTAGCCCTCTCCTATGTGACTACCTATAACTTTCAGAGGGCTCTATGTTAAATAATATATTGATCAATATGACCGTCAGGTCAAAGCTCGTACTCGGTTTCACCCTGGTAATAATATTTACTGTGCTTATTGCCCTCACGGGTTGGAGAGGAATCTCCTCACTCAGCGAGCGGAGTGAGCGCGTGTCTGACATCGCGAAGCTCACAACGCTGACGCGGGACATGCGCATCGCCCGGCTGGTCTACGCCCAGAATTCTGACGACGCCAACGCTGCCACCTGGCTGAAGGCGTATGACAATCTGGACAGTCATTTGGCTTATTTGCGCCAAATACTGGATTCCGAGATCAATATCCCTCATGTAAAAAGCGCGACGGCCGCGATGACGGTCTACAAGGGTTTTTACAACGACGTCATCAATGCGACCCACGCCCGCGAAACCAGTCGAGCCGTATTGGGCAGCAACAGCGACGATGCATCGGAGGCGCTGCAACGCCTCGACGCCCTCGCCTATTCGCCAGAAGGCACGCCCGCACAGCAAGATGCAATCAGGCAGGCGCAGGCGCTCTTTCAGAAAATGCGCTTTGATGTACGTGGGTACACTTACACCCTCAAGCCTGACGCGCAGCCGCTGGCGATCGCTTCAATCGCCGCGGTTGTAAACAACACTCAATCCCTGCAAGCCGCTGGATTTCAACCTGATGCCATCAAAGGCCTCCAGGCTCCACTGAGTAAATACCAGGCCGCCATCGCTCAGTTTTCGGAAGCACAGATCGCGATCAACCAGGGTCAGGCGGGTATCACGAAAACCATCGAAGTTCTGCTGAGTTCCGCCGATCAGTTGGCACAAAACCAGGTTTCGCTGCGTATTGAGGATGTTGGTCAAGCCAACAAGATGTTGATCATCTGGCTTAGTATCGCGCTCATCATCAGCGCATTGGCTGCATGGGTCATCACCCGCCTCATCGTGGGTCCGCTTCGCGAAGCGCTGCAATTGGCTGATCGGGTAGCAAACGGTGATCTGACCTACAGCGAGGTGACGGTAAGACGAGACGAACTTGGCCTGCTGCAAACCAGCATGCACAGAATGACCACAAACCTGCGGCAATTGATTGGTGGTCTGCGTGATAGCGTCACTCAGATCGCGAGCGCTGCCGAACAGTTGTCGGCAGTGACCGAGCAGACCAGCGCGGGGGTCAATAGCCAGCGGACCGAAACTGATCAGGTCGCAACAGCCATGAATGAAATGGCGGCCACTGTTCAGGAAGTTGCGAGGAACGCAGAGCAGGCGTCAGATGCGGCAGTCAGCGCCTCTAAAGAGGCCCGCGATGGCGATGCAGTTGTGGCCAAGGCAGTGCTTCAGATCGAAAAGCTCGCAACTGAAGTGGGTCATTCGAAAACCGCCATGGATGAGCTCAAGCAAGAGAGCAACAAGATCGGCGGCGTGCTTGACGTTATCAAGGCTGTTGCCGAGCAAACCAACTTGCTGGCACTCAATGCCGCCATTGAAGCCGCGCGCGCTGGCGAAGCCGGACGAGGTTTTGCGGTTGTTGCGGATGAGGTGAGAAGTCTTGCGCAGCGCACCCAGGAGTCGACCGAAGAAATTGCGACATTGATTGGTGGTCTGCACAGCCGAACCGCACAGGTTGCGACCACCCTGGAAAACAGTCGCCTACTGACTGACAACAGCGTGGAGCTGGCGCGGGATGCAGGGGCTTCGATCGGCAATATCAGTCGCTCAATTTCCACCATCGAATCAATGAACCAGCAAATCGCCGCTTCTGCCGAAGAGCAAAGCGCGGTGGCCGAAGAAATTAACCGCAGTGTCCTCAGTGTGAGGGACATCTCTGAACAGACCGCTTCCGCCAGTGAACAGACAGCAGCGTCAAGCGTTGAGCTGGCGCGTTTGGGTGTGCATCTGCAGGGGTTGGTGAGTAAGTTTGTTGTGTAAAAGCTGGAGAGGTATGTGCAGTGGGTATCGCTTGGACGGAGAATGTTAAGTCTTTGGCAAGCCCGATCAATCCAGGGTGTTACAGGGCCGTTGCGTAGCACCGGTCCGATCTTCGCTGACCCAGCGGATGCCAAGCATGCGTGCCAGTACGCCGCGCCGTACGAGTTCGCCGTAAACGTGCCGCAAGCCATGGCCAAGGTTCGCCTGATGGGGGGGAATGTCGCATCCTGCGATCCCCCGATCCTGATTCATCGAAACGTCAGGTAAGGCCTTTTTATGGCCCGGGTTCCACGCGTCTTTATCAAGTCTTCAAGGCTTGCTGTATTTAAGACCCTGAAACTGTTTTCTGAAGGCAACTTCAGCCAAAACTTTTCCTTGCCCTTTAACCGTCATATTCGGCATAAAGTGCCACTATTCTCACAATCAGATGCCCACTCATGATCAAAGCCAGTCTTCGTAGCCACCTGACCTTATGGTGTGCGGGCTTGTCGTTATTTACGCTCGTGAGTGTCGGCTTCTACGTCGGTCATATCGCAACTGGACAGATGAAGCAGGCGAGTGCTCATACGTCATTGAGCACAGCCAAATCGGCCGCCGCATTGCTGGGTGCGCAGCTCTATGAGCGGCAACTGGAAATGCACCTGCTCAGCCAGGAAAGTCATCTGATGAGCGGCGATCTGGACGATCCGGCCATCCTTCGGTCGATGGAACTGCGCAGTCAGTCCCATTCCGAATATGCCTGGATGGGGGTTGCCGATACGGACGGTCGGGTGCGGCAGGCTGTGAATGGTGTGCTGGTCAATCAGTCGGTCAAGGAACGTCCTTGGTTCAAGGCGGGTTTGCAAGGTTCCTACACTGGCGATCCTCATGAGGCCGTCCTGCTGGCCAGGTTGTTGCCCAATCCCAGCGGCGAGCCTGTACGTTTCATCGACTTCGCCACGCCCATCCGCAATGCCGAGGGGAATGTCATCGGCGTGCTGAGCGCGCATGCCCACTGGAGCTGGATGGCCAGGATTGTCGAGGCGGCCGTTCTGCGCGAAGGCATGCTGACCAATACCGAAGTGCTGATCGTCGATCAGGCGGGCGATGTTCTTTATCCACAGCAGCGTCTGGGGGAAAAACATCCGGAACTGCTTCAGTCACCGCAGCCGGGATGGTTCGTGGGCGATGATTTCCTGACCAGTGTTGTGAAAGTACCGACCCCGACGATTTCAGGGCTGGCCTGGTATGTCGCGGTTCGTCAGCCTCTGGCTCAGGCGCTGCAACCTGCGCATAGCCTTTTCTACCGTTTGTTGGGGTTGGGTGTCATTGCCGCCATCGCATTTGGTCTGGCGGCCTACTATCTGGCGTTGTACCTCAGTCGTCCGATCGAGCAACTGGCCAAGTCAGCCAGGCAGGTACAGGACCAGCAGCCCGGCGTGAGCTTCCCGCTGAGCCATCCGGTGCTGGAAATTGCCCAGCTCGGCCAGTCGATACAGAACATGACGCAATCGCTGCTGGGCAAGGAGCGCGAACTGCAGGATGCCAACAGCTCACTGGAAGTCACGGTTGCACAACGAACAGCGGCTCTTACCGAGGCCAATGCCGAACTGTTGAAACTGGCCACTCACGATGCGCTGACGGGTGTGTATAACCGACGCATGTTCGATGAAAAACTGATCGAATGCAGCCAGCGCTTTGAACGCACCGGACGCCCGTTCGCCTTGTTGTTCATCGATGCCGACCACTTCAAGCGCATCAATGACACCTATGGTCATGCCATTGGCGATGAAGTCCTCTACCAACTGGCTCAACTCATCGAGCAGAACACCCGCTCCACCGATTTCGTTGCCCGTTATGGCGGTGAGGAGTTCGCAGTGCTGTTGCCGGAGTTCGACAATCTGCGCAGCCCGGAAATCGTGGCCGAGAAGATCCGCGCCACCATTGCAGATGCCGACTTCTCCCTGGTCGGGCAGGTGACTGTCAGCATCGGTATCGGTCTGGCCGAGTCAACCGATGCCAACTCGACAGCCCTTATCAAGCGGGCCGACCAGCAGCTCTATCAGGCGAAGCTGTCAGGCAGGAATCGGGTTGTCTGCAATGCCGGCGTGAGCGATCAGCTGTTATCCACATAGCGCCGGCACGCAATGTGTTGATCGACCCGGTCGAGCGCTGTGGATAACTTTATCCTCAGCGTTCCAGAACCAGTTCCACCCGACGATTACTCGCACGTCCCCGGGCTGTATGGTTATCGCCCAGGGGCTGGGTGTCTGCGTATCCCACGGCTGCAAGCCGATTGCCTTTGATACCGTTGCTCTGCAGGTAACGCACGACGCTGCCTGCGCGGGCGCTGGAGAGTTCCCAGTTGGAAGGGAAGCGGGAACTGCGGATGTCCTGAGTATCGGTGTGACCTGTCACGATGACTTTGTGCGAGACGCTTTCGAGCACTGGAATCAGATGTTGCAGAACCTTCAGGCCGCCCAGGTTGAGATCGGACTGTCCGGAAGGGAAGAGGATTTCACTGTTGATGCGAAAGCTGATGGTGCTTTCGTTGGTGACCACCTCAATGTCATCGCCCAGCTTGTCCAGAGGCAGCTCCTTGAGCAGGTCATCGACACTGGGCGCAGGAGCGGCAGGTGGAGGCGGTTCGATTGCAGCGGTTTCTGTGATGACTTCTGTTGGGGCTGAGGTTGCGACAGGCTCGACAACGGGCTCCGGCTCGGCAGGTATTTCAGTCTTTGGCACGAGCAGCAACTTGCCCGGCTGATCCGGCTGTTGGACTTGAGTCAGGTTTTTCGCACTCATCAACGGGCTGAGGTCGCCGTCGGTTTTCTGAGTGTGGCTATGACCTTTGCCTGCCATGGCCAGCATTGCCATGGTCACCACCAGCAACAGCGTCATCATGTCCAGATACGTCATCATCCATGAGTCGTTCTCGGCTTCGCCCACAGGTGTGGCGCTGGCCGCTGCGGCGGCTGCACTTTTGCGCTTGAGCCCACGCTGACTCTGGCGAGCCTGCATCAACTCGACCTCAAGAGCCCGCTGGCGTGCCAGCAAGTGCTGATGACTGGTTGGACCGTTCACCGAGACGCTGCTATCGGGCCTCATACTTTTGGTATGCCCCTGAGTGTTATCACTTTGCGGCGTGAACGTGGAGGTTCGTCGCGCAGCTCGTTCTGGTGCTGAGCGACGAATGATTTCAGTGTTTCGCGCATCAAGCCCGGGCTGCGCTTGTTGGACATCATGGAAATGCCCTGCAGGACCATGTTCATCAGCACCACTCGTTGCTCGGTGCGTCGCTCCAGCTTGACCGCGACAGGCTTGAACACCAGGTTGGCCAGCAGCACGCCATAAAGGGTGGTCATGAGGCCGACGGCCATTTGTCGGCCGATGGTGATCATGTCGCCATCGCCGAGTACGAACATGAGGTTCACCAGCCCCACCAATGTGCCCAGCATGCCGAAGGCCGGTGCGTAACTGGCCATGACCCGGAACAGTTGCGCTTCGGCCTGCTCCTTGGCGCGCAGACGGGAAATGCGCCATTGCAATAACTCGACGATGTCATCCTCTGGCGTCTTGTCGATCACCAGTTGCACACCTGAGCGCAGGAAGGGGTTTTTCACTCGGCCCAGTTCCTCTTCCACTGCGCGTAGATCTCCATCGATCCACAGTCGCGACAGGCTGACCAGTTCGTCGATATCTTCCTGAGCGTACTCGCGCTCGTTGCGAATGACGGTCCTGATCAGGCTGAAGATGCGCAGCACTTCGCTCAGCGGATAGCTGATGAAGGTCGCCGCGAAAGTACCGACGACCACAATCCCCAGACTTGGAAGATCGACGAACAAGCCGGGGTCCTGTGCAGAGAACACCAATAGAACGGCCAGCAAGACAAGGCTGGCAAGCATGCCTATCAGAGTTGAAGGGTTCATGCCGCACTCCTGGAAACAACACTCGGCACCGGCGCAAAAGACGCCGGTACGGTAGAGGAAAGGAGGCTTTATAGCGTGCAGGTGCTGTTTTCAAAGTCGTTAATACAGCCACTTTCCCTATCGAAATCTGCGTTACGAAAGAGGCTGACGGCTCTGGAGCCCTGAGAGAAAACATGCTCAAAAAATTTTTTACGGCTCGCTAAAGGTGGGTTATCGCAGCGCCGATGTTCGGAATGTCTGTACGGCAACGGCGCTGAAAGCAAGGGGCGCCGCCATATTCCCGATTTGTCATAAGCGCCTCACCCACGAGAAGGAACTGCAAAAATGTCAGTTATCAATACCAACATCACATCGATGATCGCTCAACAGAACCTGAACTCTTCGGAGAACAGCCTGAGCACCTCCATCGAGCGCCTGTCCTCTGGCCTGAAAATCAACAGCGCCTCCGATGACGCTGCCGGCCAGGCAATTGCCAACCGCATGAGCTCTCAGATCACCGGTCTGGAACAGGCAAGCAGCAACGCCAGCGACGGTATTTCCCTGGCGCAGACCACTGAAGGTGCGCTGGACCAGGTGAACGACAACCTGCAGCGTATTCGTGAGCTGGCAGTACAGGCCGCCAACGGCACCAACTCCCAGTCCGACCTGCAATCGATCCAGGATGAAATCACCCAGCGTCTGGACGAGATCAACCGTATCTCCGAGCAGACCGCGTTCAACGGCGTGGACGTACTGGCTTCCGACCAGACCATCACCATCCAGGTCGGTGCCAACGATGGCGAAACCATCGACATCAAACTGAGCGAAATCAACGCTGAAACCCTGGGTCTGAGCGATTTCAACGTCAACGGTTATGACACCACGCTGACCGCGACCACCCTGACTGATTCTTCGGGTACCGCGATCACTGCTACCAACACCAGCTATGTCGACAAGTCCGGTACTACCGTGACTGGCGGCACCCTGTCGGTTGACGCAGATGGCGATTACTTCCTGACCGTAGACGGTAAAACCTATGCGGCAGAGGTCACGCTGACCACCAGCGGCACCACGACTACGGCCAGCGTCAGCATCGACACTGAAAACGAGGTTACCAAGAAGTCGACCGGTACCCTGACGACGCTGGACAGTGCGCTGAATACCGTGGACTCCATGCGTTCGGACCTCGGTGCGGTGCAGAACCGTTTCGACTCGGCGATCACCAACATCTCGACAACCACCACCAACCTGACCTCCGCCCGTTCGGGTATCCAGGACGTGGACTACGCGACAGAAGTATCGTCGATGACCAGCGCGCAGATCCTGCAACAGGCGGGTACTTCGGTATTGGCTCAAGCCAACTCCATGCCTGAGCAGATGCTGTCTCTGCTGCAGTAATAGCGCAGCAGGCAATACAGCAAAAGGGGGCCAGCGCATGCTGTGCCCCCTTTTTTCATTTGTACCCAATACCCCGTAAACCCGTGGCTTGCGCCAGCTTATCCGGGCTTTGTCACGATCTGTGCCGAGATAGCATCCAGCTTTGGATTCTTTCTTCACAAGGCCGCCTTTTCCATGCCCAAGCCCGTCAGATCGCAAAAGAAAAACGCTTCATCCACATCGAGTCGAGCCGACACTCGCGACCTGACCCTGGCCCGACAACTCTGCCAACAACGCCCTCGCGACCCGCAAGTGTGGCGGGATCTGGGCAACCTGGAACTCAAGGACGAACCAGAGCGGGCGCTGGCCAGTTACGAACAAGCCATGAGCCTGAGCCCGGACGACGCCCGGACAATGGAACTTGTGGCCCGTGCTGCGCAAAAGCTTGGGCAGGCCGAACGAGCGCAAGAGCTGGCCATCAAGGCGCTGGGCATAGAACCGGATTTTTCACCGGCCCATCATCGTCTGGCCACGCTCTATTTCGAGAAAGGCCAGTTCGCCAAAGCCCTGAAGCATATCGAACAGGCTCTGGACACCAACGCCGGGGATTTTCGGCTGCTGTCTCGCAAGGGCCTGATCCTCAACCGGCTTGATCGTCATGGCGAGGCCATCGAAGTATTCGAGCTGTTGATCAAACGTGAGCCGGGCGATTACAGCCACTGGAATAACCTGGCCAACCTGTACAAGGACATTGGCCAGCTCAAGAAGGCCGATGAGCATTATCAAAAGGCGGTGGCCCTGGCCAAACGCAAGGATGTACTGCCGTATTCCAATCGCCTGACCTCGCTGCACTATGACCCTGATCGTAGTCGCGAGTATATTTTTGAAGTGTGCAAGGAGTGGCAGTCGCGCTTCGGTCCCAAACTTGTTCCTCCAAGGCCCGAGGCGCAGGACCGTACGCCGAACCGATGCCTGAGAATCGGCCTGGTTTCCGATGGCCTGCGCCAGCATCCGGTGGGCAACATGATCGTCGGCGTGCTGGAAAAACTGCCGCGTCATCAGTTCGAACTGTTCGCTTACAGCACCAGCCAGGTGTCCGATCACCTGACCCGACGCATTCGCATGACCGTTCATCAGTGGCTGGCGATCAAGCACATGGATGAGCAAACGCTTGCCCAGCGTATTCGTGATGACAAGATCGATATCCTGATTGATCTCTGTGGCCACAACGCGGGCAACCGCATGGGCACCATGGCCCTGCAACCGGCACCTCTGTTGGTCAAATGGGTCGGTGGCCTGATCAATACCATGGGGCTGGACGCCATTGATTACCTGCTCAGCGACAGTATCGAGTCGCCTGAAGGCGAGGATGCGTTCTACACCGAAAAACTCATTCGCCTGCCTGACGATTACATCTGCTACGACCCGCCGCCCTACACACCGGACATCAAGCCATTACCTGCATTGGAAAACGGCTTCATCACCTATGGCTGCTTCAATAACCCGACCAAGATCAACGATTTCCTGCTCGGCCAGTGGGCGCAATTGCTGCTTGCGACGCCTGATTCGCGTTTGCTGCTCAAGGGTGGTTCATTCAGCAACGGCGAGCTGCGCGAACATGTTCATCTCTTTATGGAAACCCGTGGCGTAGCCCGTGAGCGGGTTATCGTTGAAGGGCCGATTGGCCACAAATATCTGCTTGAAACCTACAACCGCATCGATATCGCCCTCGACCCATGGCCGTACTCCGGTGGCCTGACCACCTGTGAGGCCTTGTTGATGGGGGTTCCGGTCATCACCTTGCCTGGCCCGACCTTCGCGGGTCGTCACTCTGCCACTCACCTGGTCAATGCCGGCTTGCCCGAGCTGGTGGTCAGCAGTTGGGAGGAGTATCGAGAGCGGGCCATTGGTCTGGGCAAGGATCTGAAGAGCCTTGCCAGCATCCGCACTCATTTGCGCGATGTGCTGATGTGTTCGCCTGTGTGCGACAGCAGTCGTTTTGCTGGCCACTTCAGCAATGCCATGCGGGCGATCTGGCAGCGCTATTGCGAAGCCAGACCTGCTGCGGCTTTGGCGCTCGGCAAGGATGGCCAGGCCTGGTTCGAAGGCGACGAGCAGGCTGTGGATATCCAGCATCCTGCTGCGCCAGAAAAGGAAGAAGACTTCAGCTTCAAGTTTCAGGGCAAGGTCATCACCCTGGATCATGGCGCGACGCTTGTGGCTTCGGCGCAATTCGTCGAGTTGCAAAAGCTGGGTGCCTTTTCGACCATTGCCTTCGATCCGGCAAGCCGTGTAGACAATGCCAGACAATTGGGGCAACTGGGCGAACTGCATCATTACCCGCATGCAGCGCTGGGCAATGGTCAGCCTGCGACGCTCTATGCATGTCTCGACCCGACGCTGACGGCATCGCTGGAACCCTTGCCCGGCGAGGGGCTGGCGGGCACCAGAGTTCTGGCAAAGCTTGCACTGCCGACCTTGAAGCTGGACAACATCAAGGGTTTGCCGCCCGTGGACTGGCTGTTGCTGGACAACCTGAACGACAGCCTGGCCGTGCTGGAAAATGGTCAGCGAACCCTGGCTGATACCTTGCTGGTTCAGGCGCGTATCAACTTCGTGCCGACCCATATGCAACAACCGGATATCGGGCTCGTGAGCCAAAGCCTTGCGCGTCTGGGCTTCAGCTTTTATCGGCTGAACCGGCTTCAACACATCAGCCATCTGCCTCAGAGTGACAGCCTTGTTCAATTGCGCGCCTCGCATCTGGTATGCGCCGATGCCTTGTTTCTGCCCAATGCATCCCGGCTGCAAGCCCTGTCGGAAAATCAGTGCCTGAAGCTCGCGTTCATTCTGCATACGGTTTACGGCGCCCACGATGTGGCGACGCAACTCATCATGAATCGGGACAGTGAACTGGGTGCCCGATACCTCAAGTACTGTCAGGGTTCCTCGCCAGCCGTATTACAACTACCGCCCTCGAACCTGACTCATACGCCAATCGCCCGCAACGATGAGCATCAACCTGTTGCCGCTCCGATGCAGGAGCCTCAGGTGACCTTCCCGGAGGAGGTCGCTGTTTATCTGCGCAAGGTCTATGCCGATGCCTCGGTGATTCTGGAGTACGGCAGCGGTGGCTCAACCATCATTGCTGCAAAAATGCCGAACAAGTCGGTCATTTCTGTCGAAAACGACGCGCAATGGGCGAATGACATGCAGGCTTATATCGCGAGTCATACCTTTGAATCGCGGCCCGTTATCTATCCGGTCAATGTCGGCGAGACCGGGAAATGGGCACGCCCCAAGAATGCTCGGGCCTGGAAGCGATTCCATACTTATCCACTGAAGGTCTGGGACGAACCTTTTTTCCAGCAGCCGGATGTCATTCTTATCGACGGGCGATTTCGGATTGCCTGTTTTGTGACGGCTTACCTTCGGGTGAGCAAGCCAACGATTGTGCTGTTCGATGACTACTCTGATCGGCCTCACTACCACGTGGTCGAGCGACTATTGAAACCGACCGAGTTCGTAGGGCGTATGGCACGGTTCGACCTGAAGCCTCTGACCGAAGTGCCGAAGGCAGAGCTGACCTGGCTGGTGGGGAGTTATAACGAAGTGGCATACGCCGAGTAGGAGCGAATTCATTCGCGAAAGATCGGTGAAGCTGAAGAAAATCTATCGCCCTCAATTACGTCTCGCGAATAAATTCGCTCCTACAGAAACCTGATGTGACGTGACGCTCAGGCCCTGCCAATGCTGGAATAGGCCAACCCTGCTTCTGCCAGGGCCTTGGGTTCATACAGGTTGCGGCCATCGATCACGATGGCTGCCTTGAGCTGTTGTTTGAGCCAGGCGAAGTCGACGCTACGAAAGGCTTTCCATTCGGTGCATATCACCAGGGCATCTGCACCTTTGACTGCCTGGATACGATCACCCGCCAGCAACAGGTCGTCTCGCTCGCCGTAGATCCGCCGACATTCCGGCATGGCTTGCGGGTCGTAAGCCTGCACTCTGGCGCCTGCTTCCCACAGCGACTCCATCAGATTTCTACTGGGGGCGGCACGCATGTCGTCGGTGTTGGGTTTGAAAGACAGCCCCCACACCGCAATGGTCTTGTTCACCAACTGACCTTCGAGTGCCCGTTCAAGCTTTCTGAACAGCGTGGTTTTCTGTCGCTGGTTGACCTCTTCAACAGCCCTGAGCAATTGCGGGGTGTAGCCCACTTCATGGGCCGTGCGGCTCAGCGCCTGAATATCCTTGGGGAAGCACGAACCGCCATAACCACAACCCGGATAGATGAAGTCATAACCGATACGCGGGTCGCTGCCGATCCCGTGGCGCACCTGCTCGATATCCACATCGAGGCGTTCGGCAAGGTTGGCCATCTCGTTCATGAAGCTGATCTTGGTGGCCAGCATGGCGTTGGCGGCGTACTTGGTCAGTTCGGCGGCCCGCAGGCTCATGAACATCAGCTTGTCGTGATTGCGGTTATAGGGCGCATAGCATTCGCGCATCAGGGTTCTGACTTTTTCGGATTCCGTACCGACGATGATGCGCGCGCCGCGGGTGAAGTCCTCGATGGCTGCGCCTTCTTTCAGAAACTCGGGGTTGGAACACACATCGAACGGCAGTTGAAGATCGCGCCTTTGGAGTTCTGCCTGAATGGTCGCCTGCACTTTTTCGCCGGTGCCGACCGGGACAGTGGATTTGTCGACCACGACTTTATAGTCCTGCATGTGCTGGCCAATGCTTTGCGCAACAGCCAGCACGTATTGCAGGTCGGCGCTGCCGTCTTCATCCGATGGAGTGCCCACCGCAATGAACAGCAGGTTGGCGAAAGCAACGGTTTGCTCGATATCGGTCGAGAAGATCAGGCGTCCGGCCTGAACGTTGGCACGGATCAACGTACTCAGTCCTGGCTCATGAATCGGTGTTTCACCTGCTTGCAGCAGTTCTATGCGCTGCACGTCGATGTCCATGCACATCACCTCATGCCCGACATCGGCAAGGCAGGCGCTTGCCACAAGACCTACATAGCCCGAACCGAATACGCTGATTTTCATGGTTTTTACCGAATTTTGAGCGCTATTTCAGCGTGGTGGGCACGTGTCTTACTCGGCCATGCTGGTGCGCAACCGGGCAATGGCCTGGCTGTGCAACTGACAGGCACGGGATTCGCTGACACCCAGCACCATGCCAATTTCACGCAGGTTGAGTTTTTCCTGATAACACAACGCGAGCAGCACTCTTTCACGCTCCGGAACAGCATCAATGGCCCGGATGAGATGGATGCGATTGCGGTCGTTGACCAGTTCTGCAAAGGGGGTGATGTGCTTGGAGCTGAGCGCTTCGCTATGGTCTTCGCCCAGATCGTCGATGGGCAGCATCTGGCTGCCATTGGTATCGCTGAGCACCTGATGATATTCATCGAGGCTCAGCCCCATGGCCGCAGCGATTTCACGCTCCTTGGCGGGGCGTCCGAGGCTTTGCTCCAGACGGTGTATGGCATCTTCCAGTGCTCGCGCATTGCGTCGCACGCTGCGCGGTACCCAGTCGCGGGTGCGCAGTTCGTCGATCATCGCACCGCGAATGCGCTGGGAAGCGAAGGTCCCGAAGGTGGCTCCGATATCCACGTCATAGCGGGTCATGGCGTCGAGCAAACCTATACTGCCGGCTTGAATCAGATCATCCAGTTCAATATTGGCAGGCAGCCGTGTTTTCAGACCTAATGCTTGCCGCCGGACCAAGGGCAGGTACTGCTTGAGCAATTCCTGCTGGTTCATCTTGCCCTGTGCCGTATACATCGTGCGCGCCCGGAGTTGTAAGGTCAGGATTATTACCGCTCCCATGGAGCCCTTAAGCGTGGAACAGCCATGCACGAAACGACATATTCCCCGTTTAACCACAGCTGACGATCACCGGCAGGCGTAATGCCAGACAGTTAAGGCACGAACAAAACGTGTGGGAGGCAGCTTGCTGGCGAAAAAAGCCTGAAAACCGGCAGATATTCTGTGTCTGTACGTGAAGTCGCCAGCAAGCTGCCTCCCACAAAGTGATTCATGACCTTAACTGAGCGGCATTAACCCGCAGGCGAATTCACGGGTTCCACTCATCGACCACCAGCAACCGAATGCCCAGATAGTGTTGTGCGGCATCGATCAGGTTATTGAGCAGGCCATCCCGTGAAGCAAATCCTTCATGCAGCGCCAATACGCAGGCCGGGCCGTTTTGCTCCTGGAGCTGGCGCAAGAGCCCGAAGCTTTGTCGGAATGCATCAGGATGGTTTTTTATCCACAGCCCCCAGCGAGGATGCCGAAGATTCTGGCTGTTCAACTTATCCACAGCCTGCACATGCCAGCGGTCGGGATGCCCGACCCATCTATGGCCTTGTTGATGCCAGCGCTCCAGAGTCTTGTGGGCCGAGCCTGTCAGATGCGCCGGGCCAAACAGCATCAGCGTGCGGTCTGGCACGGGTTCAGGAGCCGGAGTGTGATGTCTGGCCCAACGCCGCAGGCCGGCGGCCTGATCCAGTTCAGGCCAGTCACTCATGCGCAGGCGTCCATGCGCGTGAAGGCATCGCTGACCGTCAGCAGATGCAGCAAGCCGTCGAGGATTGCGGCTGCATTGCCTGTATGTTTTTTAGCCAGCAGCCCCAACAATTGCGCTCTGGCCTGGAAGGCCCAGTCATCGTTGGTGTTGGTCAATCGCACAGCGGTCGCTGCCAGCCCGGCGGCCAGATACTGGCGCAGTTCGGCATGCTGATGCGGCTGGATTTCCGCCAGTTGTTTCCAGGTGCGCGCAGTAAGCGTGGCCAGTTCATCGTGGGTCAGTTGCAGGGTGAGATTGAGCGCCTGATTATCCAGCTCCGACCTGGCACCCATGTGTTCTCCGGCCAGCCACCAGCGTTGTCCCAACAATTGCCCGCTGTGGCTGTCATGCAAGGTACCGAACCAGGCCCGCAGTGATTCCTGTGCCTTGCTCACGCGATTGACCGGCAGATGGCGAAGGCTCAGGCGTACGTTGCGGCCGCGGTATCTCAGCTCGCGAAAGCCGAAGTCTTCGCTGTGGATAACCAGCGCATCGAGACGCTGCCGCTCACCCTGATATTCAACCCGCTGGCTGCCTTTGATTGCGCTCAGCCAGGTCTGGCCTGCATGGCTCAAGGCATCGAGGGTTTCCGTGTCCGGACAGCCTGCCCACAGATGGCGGTGTGCAGGCCAGCGATGCTGACACCAGTTCAGACGGGGTTGCTGGCCAATCGGCAAGCGATGTGCCAGCCAGGGGCGAGCCTTTAACTGGCCAGCGTTGTCCGCTGCCAGCAAGGGCATGTTCCATGTGGCTCCAGGCAATGAACGAGGCGCACCCCACAGCAACAGGCCTCCTGGCCTGGCTGGCGTGTAATGCTCCTGCGTACTTGTGAACGTCGCCCAGCGCTGGTTCTGTAGCGCTTGGGGCAAGCCCGTCAACGGCCAGACATCAAGCAATTCTCCAAAGCCCGAGATCCGCTGTTTCAGAGTGTCACGCAATGTCGAGACGAGACGGGTCTGGCCCATCAGTCCGCGCACCAGCGCATCGAGCCGCAGGGCAGTCGATTTTCCCGGCTTTGTCGCGAACAGGGAAGGGCGCGAGATATCCACAGCCTGCTGCAGGACGGACGAGTTCGAAGGAAGCTGCAAGTCTTCAGGCACTTGCTGGCCGGTGGACAGGTAATTCAGGCGCAAGCCATGACGGATAACGGTGTCCAGTGCCGGTCCCAGACGTGCAGCCTCATCGCATTTGCCAATGATGCAGTCATCCAGGCTGCAGCCCGCGACATGGGCGGCGTTGCGATAGGTCTGAACCACTTCTTCCAGGGTGTCGCCATGGCTCGCAGCATTGATGACCAGCATCAGACGCAACGACCGTCCGCTTGAGCCCAACTGGTTCATCTGGGCCATCAGGCGTTGGTCGCGCTGGCTCATGCCGACGGTATCGATAATGACAAGGCGCTTGTGGATAAGTCCGGCAAGCACCTGATCGAGCGCAGCGGCAGGTGTCAGGGCATGCAGCTCCACACCCAACAAGTCTGCATAGATGCGCAATTGTTCATGGGCACCGATCCGGAAGCTGTCGGTGGTCACCAGCGCCACCTGGCTGGCGCCATGACGCATGACATAGCGGGCAGCGAGCTTGGCCGTGGTGGTGGTCTTGCCCACACCGGTCGGGCCGACCAGCGCAATGATGCCGGTGTCATCGAACAGTTCGGCTTCATCGCCCAGCTGGTTCAGGTGACTGCCCAGCTTTTGCTCCAGCCAGGTCTGAAGCCGGGCTGGCGTGGCGTCCGGACCTTCAAGTTGCGCAGGGATTGTTCCCAGTATTTCCTCGCTCAGACTTGCACTGAAACCGGCATCGAGCAGCCATTTGAGGAGTTGAGGGCGACAACCCTGGCTGGCTGACAGGCGCTCCGACTTGCGATCAATGAGCTGGCGCATATCCTGGATTTCGTTCAGCAGGCGTTCGCTCAGGGCGGCAAAATCCATCGCCGGTCCGGATGTGATGGCTGGTGCGACAGGCGCATCGTGTACGGTGCTCGTTGGGTAGCTATTCACCTGACTGGCGTATGCGGTTGCGGCATGCAAAGGGCTGACCGGTAGAGGGCTGTCATCCGGTTCCGATGGCTGAGCCTCATCGATCAACGCCATGATCTCGACACCTTCGTCGATCATGCGGCTCGACAGGATCAAGGCGTCTTCACCCAATACCAGGCGCACCTGGTTCATGGCTTCGCGACTGTTGGCACCGACAAATCGTTGAGCACTCATTTGGGTGTTCCTCCGATAACGTTAATCATGCGTAGCGTGCGGTCATCCGGCACTTCGCTCAGAGAGATCACGGTCAGGTGGCGCAGGCGGCGGCGAAGGAAGCGCGACAGCACTGGCCGCAGTTTGTTGGGGACTACCAGCACCGGAGGTTCGGTACTGATTTCCTGACGCTTGAGGGCCAGGGTGGTCTGCTGCATCAAGTTGTCCGCCAGGCTGGGCTCCAGCGATCCGCCGTTGCCCACGGCCTGCATCAACACCTGCTCAAGATTGAAATCCAGGCCGATGACTTTCAGTTCGGGCTTGTTGGCGAACAGCTGGTTGACGATGGAGCGGCCCAGAGCGACCCGCACGACGGCCGTCAGTTCTTGAACATCGGGTGGCTGCTGCACGCCACCGTGCTCGGCCAGTGCGTCGAGGATGGTCCGCATGTCGCGGATCGAGACGCTTTCTTCCAGCAGGTTCTGCAGCACGCGTTGCAGGATCGTCATCGACACCAGCTTGGGTACCACTTCGTCAATCAGGCCTTTGCTGTCCGGGCCGAGCTTGTCCAGAAGCTTCTGCACTTCACTGCGACCGAGCATGTCCTTGGCGTGCTGATGCAGTAAGTGGTTGAGATGGGTTGCTGCCACGGTGCTGGCATCGACGACGGTATAGCCGTAGATCTGCCCATGCTCGCGCAGGCTCGACTCGATCCAGATGGCAGGCAAGCCGAATGCCGGATCCACGGCCTCGTCGCCTTCCAGCTTGCCCGTCACCTTGCCTGGATTGATGGCCAGCCACTTACCAGGGAAGATCTCTCCGCGTCCGATCTCCACACCCTTGAGGCTGATGATGTAGGTGTTGGGCGACAGCTCAAGCTTGTCACGCACATGGACCACTGGCGGCAGAAAGCCCACGTCCTGGGCGAACTTCTTGCGCAGGCTTTTGATGCGGGTCACCAGCTCGCCTTGCTGGCGTGCGTCGACCAGTTGAATCAGCCGATGGCCCACACGCATGCTCAGGGTATCGACCAGTTGCACGTCATCCCAGGTGGCCTCGGTGCTTTGTGAGGCGGACTTGAGCGGCGCGCTCTGTATGGAGTTTTCGGCGGGCGGGGCCTCTTGCCTGGAAAACCACCAGCCCAGACCACCCAGCAATACCGTCAGCATCAGGAACACCAGGTTCGGCATGCCCGGCACCAGCCCGAGCAAGCCCATCACACCGGCGGTCAACATCAACACCTTGGGTCGGCTGAAGAGCTGGCCCATCATCTGCTGGCCCACGTCTTCTTCGGTATTGACCCTCGATACCGTGACGCCCGCCGCGATGGAAATGACCAGACCGGGAATCTGTGCCACCAGGCCATCACCGATAGTCAGCATGGTGTAGGTATGAGCGGCATCGGCGAACGCCATATCGTGTTGCAGCATGCCGATGGCCAGACCGCCGATGATGCACACGGCCATGATGACCAGCCCCGCCACGGCGTCCCCGCGCACGAACTTGCTGGCACCGTCCATGGAGCCGAAGAAGTCGGCTTCCTGAGCCACTTCCTTGCGGCGTTTCCGGGCTTCCGGTTCACCGATCAGACCTGCGTTGAGGTCGGCATCGATTGCCATCTGCTTGCCCGGCATGGAGTCCAGCGTAAAGCGTGCCCCGACTTCCGCAATACGACCTGCACCCTTGGTGATCACCATGAAGTTGATGGTTACCAGAATCAGGAACAGTGCCAGGCCCACGGCAAAGTTGCCGCCCACCAGAAACTCGCCAAAGGCTTCGATGACCTTTCCCGCGGCGTCGGGGCCGGTGTGGCCATCCATCAGAATCACGCGGGTCGAGGCCACGTTGAGTGACAGGCGCAGCAAGGTCGTGAACAGCAGCACCGACGGAAACGCCGAGAAATCCAGAGGCTTCTCGGTGAGCATGCTCACCAGCAGCACCATGATTGCCAGAGCGATGTTGAAGGTGAACAGCAGGTCCAGGATGAAAGTCGGCAGCGGCAGGATCATCATCGACAGGATGAGGATGATCAGCACCGGCCCGGTCATGATCTTCAGGTCGGTTTTGCCCAGCCAGGACTCAGGGCCGAGGAAATCAGTCATGCCTTTCATTGGTTCTGCTCATCCTCAGGTTTTGCATTGCGCGGGCCACGCTGATCCATGCCCGCAGGCACTTTCAGGTTCACGGGAGTCGGTGGGATATCGCCGCCATACTCGTTGACGCGCTTGAGGCGGATGGCCCACGCCAGCACTTCAGCGACAACGGTGTACAGTTCGGCAGGAATTTCACGGTCAAGATCGACATGGAAATACAGCGCACGGGCCAGGGGCGGCGCTTCTAGCATGGGAAGGTTGTGTTCCATGCCTATTTCACGAATGCGCAGGGCCACATCGTCGGCCCCTTTGGCGACCACTTTCGGAGCGCCGGTCTGATTGCGTTGGTAAGACAGCGCCACCGCAAAATGGCTGGGGTTGGTAATGATGACGTCTGCCTTGGGCACCTTGCTCATCATTCGGCGTCGGGCACGCGATTGTTGAATATGGCGAATCCGGGCCTTGATATGCGGGTCGCCATCGGAGTTCTTGTGCTCCTGACGCAGATCGTCCTTGGACATGCGCAAGTTCTTGGCATAGGTCCATAGCTGGTAGGGGACGTCCATGCCGACCACGATAATCAGCACGGCCACGCACATTACGCAGGCCTTGGCGGTCAGGGCCATGACGACCGCGAGAGCCTGTGTGGCTGGCATCTGTGGCAAGGACAGAAGCTGGTCGATATGGGCCTTGAGAAAGAAATAGGTCACCAGCCCGATCAGTGTGGCCTTGGCGACGGCTTTTGCCAGCTCGGCCAGAACCTGTACGGAAAACAGGCGTGCCAGCCCGCTGACAGGGTTGATTCTCGAAAACTGGGGGCGTGCGGCAGCCAGGGTAATGACCAGCCCGCCCAGCAATGCAGGCGCGCCAAGGGCGGCCATGACCATCAACGCGAAGAAAGGCACCAGAGCGAAAAGCGCCGTCTGACTCAAAGACCAGAGTGCGCTGAGCATGCGTGCCGTGTCGAACAGTTGAGTGCGGTCGAACAGCAGCGCCTGTTCCATGACTTGCCCGAGGTTGTCGTACAGCTTGCCGCCCATGATCCACAACCCGCCGATACCGGCCAGCAACATGATGAACGTGTTCATTTCGCGAGAACGAACGACCTGTCCCTGCTCACGGGCCTTCTCTATTCGTCGCGGCGTCGCCGCTTCGGTCTTGTCCTCTTTGCTGGTCTCAGCCATGGCTCTCCAGGCGCCTGCGGCGACCCGCGCATGTCAAAGGTCGGTATTGTGCGCAGCGGCAGAGAGGGCTGATCGGGGAAACACGGCTAACAAACGAGCGCTAATGTGGCGTTTGTTCTGCCGGCTTGCCTGGGGATGTATCAGGGAGTGAGGGTGGGGCTTCTTCGGAGGTTCCGTATTCGTCCCTGGACAGGATTCTCTCTGCGACGCGACTGTCCAGAACGATGATCTCGATACGCCGGTTCGCGGCGTCATAGGGACCTGCGTTGTGGTAAGGAATCCGGTCGGACATCCCCGAGACGCGCAGCAGTTTGTCCGACTCCAGACCTCCGGCGACCAGCTCCTGACGAGAGGCCTTGGCGCGGTCGGCGGATAAATCCCAGTTGCTGTAGCCCGCTTCGCCGCCGGAATACGGATGGCTGTCGGTATGCCCGCTGATCTGAATACGATTGGGTAACTCATTGAGGACCGGCCCGAACGTGCGCAGCAGTTTTCGCAGATAAGGCGCGACATTGGCGCTGCCCAGCTCGAACATCGGACGCTTGTCGGTATCGAGCAATTGCACGCGCAAACCTTCCGGGCTCAGCTCTATGGCGATCTGTTGTTTGAGCTCGCGCAGTTGCGGGTCACGCTCTACTGCACTTTCCAGGCGCCGCTTGAGGGATTCCAGATGACGGCGCTCTTCGCTGGACAGGCGCTTGGGGCGCTGTTCCATTCGCGCCCGCTCGCCTTCCGTGAAACGCTGGTCCGGGCCACCGCCGGGAATCGCGCTGGTACTTGCCGAATTGCGATCACCCTTGCTCATGGCGACCAGCAACGGAGTGCTGAAGTATTCGGCAACCGCGTCCTTGTCCTTTTTGCTGGCGTTGGACAGCACCCACAGCACAAGAAACAGCGCCATGAGCGCGGTCATGAAGTCTGCGAAGGCAATTTTCCAGGCTCCGCCGTGATGTCCATGAGCGGCCTTTTTCTTGCGGCGAATGATGATCTGTTGATCGCTCATGTCTGTCAGGCCCCGGTCTGGGCAGACTTGTTGGTTGAGGCACTGCTACCGCCGCTGCGCACATGGTTTTCCAACTCCAGCGCGCTGGGCCTTTCACCGACATGCAGGGCCTTGCGCCCGAACTCCACCGCCAGTTGTGGCGGCATCCCTTGCAGGTTGGCCACCAGCGTGACGCGGATACAGTGCAGCATCTTGGTACACTCGGCGGCCTGACGTTCTATGCGGCAAGCCAGCGGTGCAACGACGCCATAGGCCAGGTAAATACCCAGAAAGGTGCCGACCAGTGCGTGAGCAATCATCTGGCCCATTTCTTCCGGGCCGACACCTGCTGCGCTCAGGGCTTTGACCACACCCATGACTGCCGCTACGATGCCGAAGGCTGGCAAGCCATCGCTGACCTTGTACAAGGCATCGGAAGGCAGAGCGGCTTCATGCTCGAACTCTTCGATCTCGTGCATCATCAACTCGTCGAGTTCATGGGGCTGCATCGAGCTGCTGATCAACAGGCGCAGGTAGTCGGTGATGAAGTTGATGATCAGCGGGTCGTTTGAGAGTTGTGGGAACTGATTGAAGTCCGGGCTTTGCTGCGGGTCGTCCACATCGCGCTCCAGCGCCATCATGCCTTCGCGGCGTGCCTTGCTCAGCAGGTTGTACATCATGGTCATCAGCGCCATGTACAACGCCTTGTCGTACTTGGTGCTGCGTTTGAAGCGCGAGATTGCCTTGAGAGTGGCCTTGATGGCCTTGCCGTTATTCGCCGCGATGAACGCCCCGATACCGGCTCCGCCAATCATCAGCAGTTCGGTCGGTTGATACAGAGGGCCAAGACTGCCACCTGACAGAACGAAGCCACCGAACACCGACAAGAGTACAACGGTAAGTCCTAATGCGATGAGCACGGGTCGTTCCTTAAATTCAAGAAATAGGTGACCTGCTGGATATCGGCAGAAGTCTGTAAAACTTGAATTTTTTGTTTGGAAAAACCTTTTCGCGAATGAATTGGCTCCCAGGCTGTAGGAGCGAATTCATTCGCGAAAGCTCAAAGGCGTTTAAGTACGGCAGGCAAGGCGTGGAGGGACTGGGCGTCGATCTCTCGGCGCTTGAGGGTCTTGCCGGCACGTGATGGCGGCTGGCAGATGCCGCAGACGTAGTTCTGCGCAGGTGCATGGGAGTGGGCGACGAACTCGCCGCGGCAGCATGAGCAGCGAATCAGCTCAAGCATGTCACTTTCAAAGAAGCGCACGAGTGTCCAGGCGCGAGTAAGCCCGAGCACCAGCTCGCCCTCCTGGCCAACCTGCTCCAGATACAGGCGATAGGCTTTGACGAAGGCATCGATCCGGTGTCCGCTGATCTCCATCATGCTGCGGTAGATGCCGTAGAACAGGGACGAGTGGATATTCGGCAGCCAGGTCACGAACCAGTCGGTCGAGAAGGGCAGCATGCCTTTTGGCGGGGAAACGCCGCGAACTTCCTTGTACAGCCGGATCAGTCGGCCCCGACTGAGCGAGGTTTCCGTTTCCAGCACCTGCAGTCGTGCACCCAGCTCGATCAGCTCGATTGCCAACTGCACTTGTTGCATTTCGGTGACCAGGCTTTTCTCTTGCATGGGTCAGCCTTCCCCGATGCGTATATCGCCCGAGCGCTCTGCGGAAGCCATCAGCAGGGCTGAATGAATTTCCACCATTCCCAGTTCGCGTGAGTTGCCCAATACCCTGGACAGGCGTTCTGTTTCTTCAAAGACGGGGCGGCAAATCAGTTGATTGACGCGCGCCAGCTGAGTCATTTGCTTACTACTTAATTTGATCAACAAGTCCGCCATCTTTTCGCTTAGTTTCAGGCGAAAAATGGCAACTTCACGATCCTTGCGCAGCAGGTTTTGAGCCAGAAGCAGATACGAGAGATTCAAGTCCTGAATATCTTCAAGCCCGGTGTTGGTATTTGGCAACTTTCTATCCTCCCATGGACACTACGGTTCGGACACACCCAAGGGGTATGGCCGCCAGCAGACAGGTGCCGAACTTCGACAAAAACAAGTTTTTGTGCTCTTTCCCATGCGGGAAAAAGTCGTGTCGTTATCAGGTTATTCACACGCTTGGCCTTCCACTTGCAGGCCGTGAATACCATTTTTAATTTTTTCTAAAGTATAAAGCTGAGCGTACGATAACAGATTGAGCCGGACTATTAGTTGACCGTTTTAAAAGCTTTTCGCACGTGTTAGATCTTTTCAGGCTAATGTTTCACACTTAGGTGCAGTCTGTAGGCATATCTTGTTTTTTCTGATACAAATGAAGGCTAATTGGTATCACGTTGTTGCCGGGTATCTGATAAGCCTGGTTCAAGTCGCTCTTGCGGCGATTGACTTTCATGAGTTGACCTAAATCATCCTGTCGGGCTCGCAAGAACTGATTGACCTGAAAGTCCAGCTCGATAATCTGGCTCATTAGTTCAAGTTTCTGTGCCTGGCCAGCGTCGTCAAGTGGTGTCTCATTTTCGAACCGACGAAGATACGCTGCATCTATAAGGCCTTGAGACTTAAGGGTAAATATGCCATCCCAGTCAGAGTTTTCAGCACACTCGAGAATGCGTCTTGATTGTTCTAATAGTTTTTTATAGGCATCGATTACTTGGGCTTGCATCATGTCTATCGCTCTTGTTCGATGGGCGAACCAATGGCGGACCAGGCGGCGGCGACATTACTCAGTAAGTCGGCGGCCGTTGTAAGGGCTGTTTCATCATTATTGAGATTGGCCCGAAGTAGCAGACGAACGACATAGTCGTAGAGGGCATCAAGCTGCACGGCAATTTCACCTCCTTGTTCATGGTCCAGTGAGGCGCGCAGCCCCTTGCTGACAATGTTTATTGCCTTGGTAATCGCATTGCCTTTTTCGGCAATATTGCCGGCCTGCATATGGAGCCGTGCGACGCGTATCGACGCCTGATAGCTGTCGAACAGCATCACAATCCTTTGGTGAGGAGAGGCAGACAAAATACCGCTCTCCACGCCAACTCTGGCGTAAGCATTCGCGCCGCGAATGGAACTCATCAGGTTTACTCCGAATTAGAGCCGTCAATCATCGCTGTTCAGCGCATCGAACTGGGTCGTCAGATAATCGGCGGTAGAGTTCAGCTCCGATATCAAGGTATCGAGCTGGGTGAATTCTTCTGTCCAGCGGGCCATTTCGGAGTCGATGAGGGCCTGCTTTTCTTCATAGCGATCCGCAAGCTCTTCCAGCTTGGTTTCCAGGCTTTCGGTCTTGGCGACGATCAAGCCGCTGTCTTCATCCAGGTAGTTGTCCAGATCGGCGGACATCTGTTCGATAAAGCCAGTGGTGTCATCGGTGCCGATAAAAAACTGCGCGACGGCATCGACATCGTCTTCAAGCGCCTCGGTCAGCGCGTCTTCGTCAATCGTCAGGGTGCCATCGACTTCCAGGGAAATGCCCAGTTGAGACAGATAACTGTAAGTGCCGCTTCCAACAGCGCTATAGAGGTCTGCGCTCAGTTCGCTGCTGATCCGGCGGGTGGTCGAGTCTCCCAGCAGTTCGCCCGCTGTATCCGTGTCTGCATCATAAGAGGTCAGCGTATCCACGACCGAGACGTACGAGTTGTAGGCATCGACAAAGGCGGTGATGGCTTCCAGGATCGCGTCTGTGTCCTGAGCGATGGTCAGTGTTTGCGAGGTGCTGGTGGCGGTCAGACTCAGGGTGACGCCTTGCAGTGCATCTTCGACGGTATTGCTCTGGCTGCTGATGGAGATGCCGTTGATCGTCAGTTCTGCGTCCAGGGCTTCGACGGTTTCGGTCATGTTGCCCGTCGTGCCGTCGTAGCCGAACAGGCTCGATGCGGTGTCAGAGCTGTCCGTGCTGGTGTAGGTGACGGTCATTTCCGATTCGGTGCCGGTGCTGTCCGAGGTCAGCACCAGCCGATACGGGGTGTCGCTGCCGTCATTGACGATTGAGGCTGTGACCCCGGCGTCGGAGGCGTTGATGGCATCGCGAATGCCTTCCAGTGTGTTGTTGCTGCTGTCGAGCGTGATAGAAACGGCGTCTTGCGAACCTACCTGAATGGTCAGCGTGCCGGTGCCCAGGGCCGTGGTTTTGCTTTCGATGCCATCGGTGGTGAGACTTTGCGATTGCGCCAGTTGCGTCACCACCAGCGTGTAGGTCCCGGCTTCGGCTTCACTGGTGGTTGCCGCCGTTACGCCGGTGCCGGACAGGGTCGTGGTCAAGGATTCATAGAGGCTTTCATCGGCCAGCGCCTCGACCGCTGTCTGCAGGGAGGTCAGGGCGCTGCTCAGAGAGTCATAAGCCGTGATCTCTGCTTCGACCGACTCTTCCTGCGCGGTGATCGGGTCCAGCAGGCTGACGGTTTTCGACTCTTCCAGACTTTCCAGAATGCTGTCCAGGTCCAGGCCGGAGCCAACGCCCAGGGAAGTGATCGTCGCCGTAGAAGTAGTGGTTGTCGTTGCCATGTGCGTATCCGTCCTGGTCTGTGGGCTGGCCTTGCCGGGCAAGGGGCCGTTTCACACTCAAAGGGGTGCGTTTGAACGCAACATCGGCAACCGCGAATACGGTCTTTAGGGCTTGCCTCGAGTTTTCGTCAAACCTGCATGGCCATCACGTCCTTGTAGGCCGTCAGCAGGCGATTGCGTACCTGCACGCCCATCTGGAAGGCAACGCTGGCTTTCTGTGAGTCAGCCATCACATCGCTGAGAGACACGGCTTCACTGCCTGCCTGAAAGGCATTCGACTGACTGCTGGCGGTTGTCTGCAACTGATTGATGCGGTGCAGCGAGGCCTGCAATTCCCCTGCAAATCCACTGGCCGACCCGGTATTGAAGCTTTGAGGGCTTACTCCTTCGGCTTGCTGAGCGAGGATCGTCAGTTGCTGCAATGCATTATC
This sequence comes from Pseudomonas lijiangensis, assembly GCF_018968705.1. Classification (NCBI taxonomy): domain Bacteria; kingdom Pseudomonadati; phylum Pseudomonadota; class Gammaproteobacteria; order Pseudomonadales; family Pseudomonadaceae; genus Pseudomonas; species Pseudomonas lijiangensis. The sequence goes on along the minus strand of NZ_CP076668.1, from coordinate 5,823,741 downwards.
AAGAGCGGAAGGAGTCATGGCGCAAGGCTCGTGTATAGCGATGAGGGCAGCAGATTACCAAGCCTGATGCCTCTCACATTCGGTCAATTGACCACAAAACTACTGGCTTTTCCGGCCTTTAGGTTCGGGCATTTTCGCGAGAATGAAGCCCTGCCAGATGCCTTGAGTCGTTGCTGTGCCCGTGGGCTTTGCAATGATTCGAGACGCCTGATCGACTACTACCGCTACCGGACTCTGCAATGTCTTTCGTACAGGCCCCATCCTCGCTATCGAGGTGTTCGTGAGTACCGCAGCCCCGGCCAAAGGCGCTCAGAAACTCATTCCGACCAGTGCTTCGGCCAGGCCGATGGAAGCGTTGTTGACCCTTTTTCGGAGTCAGCCTCTGCTTCCGATGCTTTTGGCGGGGGCAGCAGTCATTGCGGTTCTGGTCGCTTTACTGCTGTGGGCGCGACAACCGGAATATCGGGTGCTTTTCTCCGGCCTCAGCGAAGCCGATGGCGGGCAAATAATCGGGGAGCTGGAAAAGCGAAATATCCCTTATCGCCTGAGTGAGGGCGGCAACACCATCATGGTGCCCAGCGACAAGATGAACGCGCTGCGCCTGCAACTGGCCGAGCAAGGCCTGCCCAAAGGCGGCAGTGTCGGTTTCGAGTTGCTGGACAAGCAGGCGTTCGGTGTCAGTCAGTTCGCCGAACACCTGAACTATCAGCGCGGCCTGGAAGGCGAACTGTCGCGGACCATCGAATCCCTTGGGCCGGTTTCCAAGGCTCGTGTGCATCTGGTCATGGCTAAACAGTCGGTTTTTGTTCGCGACCGCGAAGCAGCGCGAGCATCGGTGGTTCTGACCTTGCAGCCGGGACGCGAGCTGGGGCAAAGCCAGTCCAACGCGATTGTGCATCTGGTGTCTTCCAGCGTGCCCGAGCTGAGCGTCGATGCGGTCACCATCGTCGATCAGAACGGACGTCTGCTGACCCAGACCAATGGCGGCAACAATGGTCTGGATGGCTCGCAGCTCACTTATGTCCGTGAGGTCGAGCGCTCTTATCAGCGCCGTATCGAAGATATCCTGACGCCATTGCTTGGCAATCAGAATGTTCATGCGCAAGTGGTTGCCCAGATCGACTTCTCCGCTCGCGAGAGCACGGCTGAACGTTATGCGCCCAATCAGGACACCAACGAGGCCGCCGTGCGCAGCAAACAGGTGTCCGAGCAGGCCCAGCAGGGCGATGAAGCCGGTGGCGTGCCGGGCGCATTGACCAACAGCCCGCCCAATACTCCGGCACCGACCAGGGCCAATGCACCCACGCCTGCTGCCAATGCCAACGCAAATGCCGCAGCGACCGCAGCCCCTGCGCAAGCCAGGCCAAAGACGCTGCAAAGCGAGCGGATGATCAACTACGAAGTCGATCGCAACGTCGAACACGTCAAGCAGAGCCAGGGCAACATTCAGCGCCTGACCTCGGCTGTGGTGGTCAACTATCGCACCGTACTCAAGGACGGCGTGGCGACGCCTGAGCCGCTGAGCAAGGAAGAACTGGAGAACATCAATAATCTGGTACGCCAGGCCATGGGCTTCAGCGAAAGCCGTGGCGATGCGCTGCAAGTCATCAACAGCCCGTTCGTTGTGTCAGACACAGTCGCTGCCGAGCAACCATGGTGGAAAACGCCCGAGGCTTACAACCTGCTGATGAGCGCCTTGCGCTATCTGCTGGTGGCTTTCGCCGCGCTGAGCTTGTGGCTGCTGGTGCTCAGGCCCATGCAACGCCGCAATGCCGCGCAGAATCGCATGGTCATGCAGGAGGAAAGCGGCGAGCCGGGTACTTCGCTCGTTGCCACGGCCATGGGCTCTATGGGCACGGCGGTCATGGTTTCAGGTCAGGATGGCGCGCCACATGCCTTGCCGCGCAAGTCGGCGCTGTATGAACAGAACCTGCTGAGCCTGCAACAGATCGCCGTTGAAGACCCGCGGCTGGTAGCGATGATCGTGCGCGGGTGGATGAAGAAAAATGACTAACAAGATGAACGGGTCGCGTCGCAGCGCCATCCTGCTGCTGTCGCTGGATGCCGACAGTGCAGCTGAAGTCTTCAAGTACCTGCCCAGCACCGATGTCGAAACCATCAGTATGGAAATGGCGCGTCTGAGCCAGGTGTCCCATGAAGAAATGCGTCAGGTCCTTGAAGAGTTCATGGACGAGACGGACCAGTATGCGGCCATCAATATCCAGACCAGCGACCACATTCGTGCGGTATTGACCAAGGCGCTGGGCAGCGAGCGTGCTGCCAGCCTGATCGACGATATTCTGGAAAGCACCAACACCGGCTCTGGCATCGACAAGCTGAACCTGATGGAAGCGTCGATGGTTGCCGAGATGATCCGCGATGAACATCCACAGATCATCGCCACCATTCTGGTGCATCTGGAGCGCCATCAGGCTTCGGATATTCTCCAGTTGCTCCCGGATCGGCTGCGCAACGACATCGTGCTGCGCATTGCGACGTTCAGTGGCGTGCAGCCGGTGGCCTTGCAGGAACTGACGGAAGTGCTGGGCACCATGCTGGACGGCCAGAGCCTCAAGCGCAGCAAGATGGGCGGCGTAAGAACAGCGGCGGAAATCCTCAACCTGATGAATTCCGCTCAGGAAGAGCTGGCCATCGATACCGTTCGCCAGCACAGCGAAGACCTGGCGCAAAAGATCCTCGACGAGATGTTCCTGTTCGAAAACCTCATCGAAGTGGACGACCGTGGCATCCAGATGATTCTCCAGCAAGTCGAAGACAACTCGCTGGCCATTGCCCTCAAAGGTGCGCCACCTGCCTTGCTCGAACGCTTCCTCAACAATATGTCGCAACGTGCTTCGCAGTTGTTCCGCGAAGACATGGAAGCACGCGGACCTATCCGGATGTCGCAGGTCGAGGCCGAGCAGAAGGCAATTCTGCAGATTGTCCGGCGCCTGTCCGACAGCGGCGAGATTGTGACCTCACGCGGTAATGACGCTTATGTCTGATCACTCTCCGGCTTCTGACCGCGATCGCTGGCAAACCTGGCAGATGGAGGCGCTGGGCAGCAACGAGCTGCCTGTGCATGACCCGGATATGAGCCGTCGGGAGAAACTGCGCAAGCAGGCCTTTCAGCACAAGCTGGAAATGCAGGTCCTGCGCGAGAAAACGATCAGCGAAGCGCATCAGGTCGGTCATGCCCAGGGTGTAGAACAGGGTTATGCACAGGGTTTGAGCGAGGGGCGGCAGGCGGCGGCCGTGGAATTGCAACAACAAGTCTTGCAAACCCTGCAACCGTTGCTGGAGTTGTGCCAGAACTTCGATCAGGCACTCAAGCAGATGGATGCCCACATCGCCCGACAACTGACGCGCATTGCGCTCGACACCGCACGACAACTGGCAGGCGAAGCCTTGACCGCACAGCCGGAGCAGGTGATTTCAATTGTTCAGAAAATGCTCAACAGCAATCCCGAACTCACGGGCAAGCCGCGTCTTTGGCTGAACCCGGATGATTTGCAACTGGTCCAGGGCTGCCTTGCCGAACAGATCGAAGCGGCGGGCTGGGTCTTGCACGCTGACACGACGATCCTGCCCGGTGGCTGCCGTGTCGTCAGTGCCAGTGGTGAACTGGATGCCACGCGCCAGTCACGTTGGGAAATGCTGAGCCGCACGACCGATCGTAACCTTGATGACGCCGTGTCGATTCTCGGCGACCAGCCATGAACACAGGCAACCGCCATGTCGATCGCTGGAGCGGGGTACTGGATGCGTTCCAGAGTGAACAGTTGCGAGTTGCCGACTACATGCGCAGCGGGCGGATTACCCGTGCCACGGGCATGGTGCTGGAAGCGGTCGGTTTGCGTCTGCCGCTGGGCGGAGCCTGCCGTATCGAACTGGCTGCCCGGCACCAGAGCGGTTCGAAGCCCGATCATGCCGAGGCCGAAGTGGTCGGTTTTGCGGGAGATGTTCTGTATCTGATGCCGCTGGAAGAAATCCACGGCCTGCAACCTGGCGCGAGAGTATTTGCCTCGGGTGATTTTCTTGACGATACGACCGGTGCCCGATATTTCCCGCTGGGCATGTCGCTTCTGGGTCGGGTCCTGGACAGCAGCGGGCAGCCTCTGGATGGAAGAGGCCCTTTGCTCGGAGCCCATCACGCCAGCCTGCACACCCAGCCGCTCAACCCGTTGAAACGTGCGCCGATCGATCGTCAGATCGATGTCGGCATTCGTGCAATCAATGCCTTGCTGTGTGTCGGACGTGGTCAGCGCCTGGGCCTGTTTGCCGGTTCCGGTGTCGGCAAGTCGGTACTGCTCGGCATGATGGCTCGTTATACACAGGCCGACGTCATTGTGGTCGGGCTGATCGGTGAGCGGGGCCGCGAGGTGCAGGACTTCATCGATAACATTCTGGGTGAAGAAGGGCTGCGCCGTTCGGTGGTGGTGGCTGCGCCGGCGGATACATCGCCGCTCAAGCGTCTGCAGGGCGCGGTTTACGCGACCCGGCTGGCCGAAGATTTTCGCGACCAGGGCAAGGACGTCTTGCTGATTATGGATTCCTTGACCCGCTATGCCATGGCCCAGCGCGAAATCGCTCTGGCCGTGGGTGAGCCGCCCGCGACCAAGGGCTATCCGCCGTCAGTGTTCGCCAAGCTGCCGAAACTCGTCGAGCGCACCGGCAACGGGCCGCCCGGCGGTGGCTCGATCACCGCGTTCTATACGGTGCTCAGCGAAGGTGACGATCAGCAGGACCCGATTGCCGATTCGGCCCGGGCGATTCTGGACGGACATATCGTGCTGTCGCGGCATCTGGCCGAAAGCGGACATTACCCGGCCATCGATATCGAAGCCTCGATCAGCCGGGCGATGACCGCCATTGTCAGCGAGTCGCAACAGCGCAAGGCCCAGCAGCTCAAGCAGTCGTTGTCACGTTATCAGCGCAATCGCGACCTGATCAGCGTCGGTGCCTATGCGCCGGGCCATGACCCGCAACTTGACCGTGCCGTGGCGCTGTATCCCCATCTCGAACGCTTTTTGCAACAGCGCATCAACGACCGCGCGAGCGTGGAAGAAACCGTACACGGGCTCAACCTGTTGTTCCCCGGCAAATGACCTGGCGAGTAACCCCGGATGGCTAACGAATCCCTCGAACTGCTTATGGAACTGACCAGCAAGGCGCGGGATACCGCTGCACGGGCATTGGCCGAGAGCCGCCGCACCGAGCAGCAGATCGTCAATCAGTTGCACACCCTGGACCAGTATCACCAGGAATATCGGCAGAACCTGCAACAGGAGTTGCACAAGGACGGGATGAGCCCTTCGACGCTCACCAACTACCGTGGCTTTCTCAACTCGCTGGAAGCCGCCGTCGAGCGTGCGCAGAAAAGCCTGGAGCGCCAGCGCAAACAGGTTGCCCAGCATCAAGAGAACTGGATGACGGAGTGGCGCAAGGTCAGCGCCATTGAGGCGCTGCTGAGTCGTCGGGCCACGCAGGAGCGTTTACAGGCCGGGCGTGTCGAGCAACGGCAGACGGATGAAATGGCCAGTCAGTTGCGTCGGCGTTCTGCCAGTTTCTCGTCTTCCATCGATCGCGGCCTTTAAGGGACACCATGGATATCATCGCTTCGCTTACTTCATCGTCCGCTGTATCGACTCAGGCCAGCGTTTCAGGCGCCTCTCAGGACTCGGCTGGCGAATCTTTTTCGCTGGCATTCAGTCAGGCTGATGAAGCGGCTGCCAGCACGGCTTCGGCTGCAACGGCAGCGAACGGCACGCCAACTGAGCCGAAAGCTTCAGTGACTTCGACGAATGTTGCCAAGGCTGAAAGCCCTGTCGATGCTGCAGAGGCCGATGTGGCTGATCCAGTACTGTCTGCGCCAGTGGTCTCTGAGTCCGAGCTGCAAGATCTGCCTGTCGAGCTGCCGCCGGTCGTATCCACGCCCGTTGTGGTGAAGCCTGCCCAGCCGGCAGTTACTGGACAGATCGAAGAGGGGGCGCCGATCACGGACGAAGAGTTCGATCTGGATCTGTATGCCTCGGCAGATGATGCCGTCGAGAGCGCAGATCCCAAGGCCACGCAAAGCGATAGCGACAGTACGCTCAATGACATTCGCCAGCGCATGGACCTGATCCAGAGCGCTGGCCAGCTTGATGTTTCCTCGATGATCGCGGTTGCGGCAGTACCGGTTCAGGCAACGCTCGCCAACCCGAACGCTGCCAGTGATGCGGTGCAGTTACCGGATGATTCTGCTCTTGCGGCAAACACCGGTACGAACCTTTCGGCATCGGCCATGACTGCGGCCGACACCTTGGCTGAGAGGGTCGATCAGGAGATTCAGGTTCAAGAGCCGGTGACTGGGCAAACCCTGGCAGGCGCGGTGCAGGAGCCGGGTGCGCAAAGTGACAGCTCATCCATGGACAGCCAGCCCGACACCCAGGCCGACAGCGATACTTCAAGCAGCTTCAGCCTGACGTCGCTGACCCTGAACAGCACAACGATGAACACTACAGAAAAGGTGGCCGGCAATGGCTCGGCACTATCGGCGGCTATCGGTTCCACTGACTGGCAGGACGGTCTTGGCAAGCAAGTGATCGACATGATCAAGCGCGGCGAGAAACAGGTCGATCTGCACCTGAACCCTGCCGACCTCGGCCCGCTGTCCATCAGCCTTGACCTCAACGACAGCAACAATACGCAGGCGCAGTTCCAGTCGGCTCATGCCTCGGTTCGGGCGGCTGTCGAGCAGGCATTGCCGCAGTTGCGCGAAGCGCTGGCTTCACAGGGCATCACGCTGGGTCAGGCTTCGGTCAGCGATGAGTCATCGCGTCAGGCGTCAGGCCAGCAGGAGCGACGCGATTCCCAGGGCACCAGCACCGACAGCGCCCTTGCAGACAGCACCGATTCTGCACTGGAAGTCGAGGAGGTGCCGCTTCAGAAGATGGTTACGGGCGCTCTGGGTGTGGATCTGTACGTCTGAATAGCAAATCAAAACAGGAAGATACCGCCGTTACTCGGGTCTTATTGACTCATGGCGAGGCCGGGACGGTGTTCATACTTGAACCCTGCCGATAGTTCTCTTTCCTTGCATGGTTCTCGCAAATGGCCACCACCCGCAAAACCCCATGGCTCCTGATTATTTTGCTGGTGCTGTCAGCCGCTGGAGTCAGTGCTGGCGGCATGTATTTCTTCATGAGCAAGGACAAGGCTCATGCCGATGAGCCGGCAACCGTTAAAAGCGCAGAGGAGCCAGCCCATGCTCCGATACTGGTCACCATCGTGCCGATGACGGTGAACATTCAGAACGAACGCAATGAGCAGAGCATGTTGTATGTGGGGTTCGCGCTGGAAGTCGGCAACGACACGACGCAGAAGTTTCTCCTGCAGTACATGCCGCAACTGCGCAGTCGCCTTCTGACATTGCTGGGCGGGCAGGACACCACTCAGTTGGTCAGTGCCAAGGGCAAGGAAACGCTCGCCGCAAACATCCTTGCCACATTCAAACAGCCTCTGGCGCCAAAGCAGCCTGAACTCTCGGTGCTCAATGTCCTGTACACCGACTTTATCGTGCAGTAACCCATGGCCATAGACGATTTACTCTCGCAAGACGAAATCGACATGCTGCTCCGTGGGGGCAGCGATGCTCCGGCGGGTGGTGCCGACAAGTTCAAGGACGCCCGCATTCGTCCTTATGACCCCGCGACTCAGCATCGGGTGATTCAGGAGCGTCTGCACGCGCTGGATATCATCAACGAGCGGTTTGCGCGTTACTTCCGCATGAGTCTGTTCAACCTGATCCGGCGCAGCATCGATATCACGGTCGAGAGTGTGCGCTATCAGAGTTACAGCGACTTCTCCCGGCACATGCCGATGCCGACCAACATCAACCTGCTGGCGATGAAACCGCTGCGCGGCACGGCTCTGGTGGTGTTTCCTCCCAGCGTCGTGTTCATGGTGGTGGATAACCTGTTCGGCGGCGATGGTCGTTTCCTGACCAAATCCGAAGGCCGCGAGTTCACCCATACCGAACAGCGGATCATCAAGCGTCTGCTGGGGCTTTCGGTGGATGCCTATCAGGATGCGTGGAAGTCGGTCTACCCGCTGGAAATCGAATACCTGCGGTCGGAGATGCAGGCCAAGTTCGCCAATATCACCAGTTCGCCCAATGAAATCGTCGTGAATGCGACCTTCCACCTGGAAGTCGGCACCCTGGCCAGCGATTTCAACATCGTCATTCCCTACCTGATGATCGAGCCGATGCGGCAGTTGCTCAACGGCCCGCTGACCGATGTGAACCCCGAAGAGGAGAAGCACTGGAACAAGCGCATGGCGGGCGAGATTACCCATTCAGAGGTGGATCTGATCGCGGACTTCGTCGAGATGGATGCCCGTGTCGGGCAGGTCATGGCGCTCAAGGTCGGTGACGTTCTGCCCATCGAACTCCCCGATATCGTCAATGCGCGCGTCGATGGAGTACCTGTGATGACTTGTGAATATGGCAGCCAGAACGGCATGCGTGCGTTGCTCGTGAAGGAATTGTTCGATCACTCGCTAAGCCCTGCTTCCTCTTCTTCTACCAGCCGTTTCGTCAAGGGGCATGTGCCCACTGCCAAGGAATCCGAGCATGACTGACTCAAACAACATCGAGCCGCAAGAGGCCGACGACTGGGCCAAGGCCATGGCCGAGCAGGGCGTCGAGCCTGAGAGCGATGATCCATGGGCCATGGCCCTTGCCGAACAGAGCGAAGCCGAGGCGGCGGCGACCGAAAGCATCACGCCAGCCAATGTCGGCACTGAAGTCTTCAAGCCGCTGGTGACCCCACAGCCCATGGCTGCACCGCGCGAGTTGGAAATGATCATGGATATTCCGGTCAAGCTCAGCGTAGAGCTGGGCCGCACACGGATCACTATCAAGCAGTTGCTGGAACTGGCCCAAGGGTCAGTGCTGGCACTGGATGGCCTGGCGGGTGAGCCCATGGACATTCTGATCAACAGCTACCTGATCGCTCAGGGCGAGGTTGTAGTGGTGGATGACAAGTACGGCATCCGCATCACGGAAATCATCACGCCTTCCGAACGCGTCCAAAAGCTCAACCGATGAGTGTTGTCAGCCAGACGCCACCCGTTGCCCTCGGCGCACCTTCAGAGAGCCTGATGAGCCTGGCTTTGCTGGGCAAGACAGCACTGGCGCTGGGGCTGGTGGTCGCCTGTGTCTTTGTCTGCGGCTGGGTTCTGCGGCGTATCGGTTCGCGCTCGCTGGTATCGGGGCAAGTCGTGCGCGTCGTCGGCAGTACCAATGTCGGTCAGCGTGAAAAAGTAGTGATCGTCGAAGTGCAGGGCAAGTGGCTGGTGCTGGGTGTGACGGCCCAACAGGTCAGTGCGCTCTCGCAGATGGAAGCACCACCAGCGGCATCTGAAAGTGATGCGGTTGTGATGGGCAACAGTTTTGCCGATCGGCTGGCCAGCGCCTTGAAACGCAACCTGCAGCGTCATCCCGAAAGGCCGGGAGGCAACTCATGAAGCCGTTTCAGCGTGGATTGAAACTGGCCGCTCTGGCGAGTGTGCCTGGCCTTGCGTTCATGGCCAATGCCCAGGCAGAGCCGACCGTTCAGGGGCTGGCCGCTTTTACCGGGCAGGCGGGCGGTCAGCAATGGTCGCTGAGCCTGCAAACCCTGATGCTGCTCAGTGCCATGGCATTCCTGCCAGCGGCGTTGCTGATGATGACCGGCTTCACGCGGATCATCATCGTTCTGGGCCTGTTGCGCACTGCTATCGGCACGACCTCCGCACCGCCGAACCAGGTGCTGCTGGGGATGGCTCTGTTCCTGACCTTTTTCGTCATGTCGCCGACCCTCGATCAGGCTTATCAAAAGGCCTGGGTGCCGTTTTCCAAAGACGAGATATCGGTCGAGCAGTTTCTTGATCAGGCCAGCCAGCCGTTTCGCAAGTTCATGCTGACCCAGACGCGCCAGAGCGATCTGGCCCTGTTTGCGCGCCTGGCCCAGATCGAAGACTTGCAGGGGCCGGAGGATGTGCCCATGCGGGTGTTGCTGCCGGCCTTTGTCACCAGTGAATTGAAGACGGCTTTTCAGGCCGGTTTCACGATCTTCATTCCCTTTCTGATCATCGACCTGGCCGTGGCGAGCGTGCTGATGGCGCTGGGCATGATGATGGTGCCGCCTTCCACTATTTCCCTGCCTTTCAAGCTGATGCTCTTTGTGCTGGTCGATGGCTGGCAACTGTTGCTGGGATCGCTGGCGCAAAGTTTCTACACCTGACGCGAGGACACAAACAATGACGCCGGAAATGGTCATGGATCTGGCTTACAAAGGCATGCGCATGAGCCTGGTGGTCGCGGGGCCGGTGTTGCTTGCGACGCTGTTCATCGGCCTGCTGGTGAGTCTGTTTCAGGCTGCGACCCAGATCAACGAGTCCACGCTGTCGTTCATCCCCAAGATCGTAGGCGTATGCGTCGTGCTGGTCCTTGTCGGCCCGCTGATCATGGAAATGCTGGTTGATTACACCCGAACGTTGTTCAGCAGCTTGCCGACACTGATCGGCTGACGTCAGTGATCGAAGTCAGCTCGGCCCAGTTGCAACTTTGGGTGACCAGTTTCTTCTGGCCGTTCTGCCGGGTATTGGCGTTTCTGATGAGCGACCCGATCCTGGGCCACAAGAACGTGTCGAGTCAGGTGAAAGTCGGCCTGGCGATGCTTCTGAGTTTTCTGCTGGCGCCTAACCTTGCCCCCACACCGGACATTCCCCTCTTTTCATGGGCAGGACTTGGGGTGATTGTCGAGCAGATGCTGATCGGCATGTCGCTGGGCATGGTCATGCGCATTACCCTGGCGGTTGTGGAGATGGCTGGCGAGATTTGCGGCATGCAGATGGGACTGGCCTTCGCCACGTTCTTTTCGGCCGATACCAATACCAACAGCATGGTGCTGTCGCGCTTTCTGAGCATGATCACCATCCTGATGTTCCTGGCGCTGGACGGTCACCTGATGGTGCTTGAGCTGCTGGCCCTGACCTTCAAGACCTTGCCCATCGGCACTGTGCGTTTCGATCCCAATGCGTGGAACCTGATTGCCCGCTACGGCAGCACAATCTTCCTGACTGGCCTTCTGCTGGCGCTCCCCATGGTGGCCACGCTGCTGATCATCAACCTGGCCATGGGCATCCTCAACCGTGTTTCGCCGCAGTTGACCGTATTTTCGGTCGGCTTCCCGGCGACCCTGCTCGTCGGGCTGATACTGCTGATGGTGGTCATGGGGGATCTGGGGCAGTTTCTCAGTCGATTGCTGACCAGCACGCTGCAATTCATGCAGTACCTGATCATCAATATGGCGTTGCCGTAGTTTTCCGCGCTTTTGCAGGGCACTTCACTTTGTGGGACCGGATTCATCCGGGAAGAGGTCGGTACATTCACAGCGTTTTTGTCGCCAGAAATGACGCTTTCCCGGATAAATCCGGTCCCACGGGGCCTCAGATGTATTCGAACAATGACATCTTCTGAATGCTGACGAAGGTCTGCTGAGCGGCTTGCAGGGCAACCTGCAGCGAGGTGTATTCGGTCACCGACTCGGTGTAGTCGGCATCAACCAGACCGGACAGGCGCTCGGCATAACTCAGCGCCAGATCGTCACCGATGGTATCCAGCACTTCTATCTGGTTGAGGCGCGAACCCACCGAGGTCTGCACCGTCAGCACGTTGTCCTGTGCGTTGCTCAATTGACGGCTGGAGGTGGAAAGCGTGTTGCTCAGGGCCGCCTGGTCGGCTTCGGTTTCCACGGGCGTCTGCAGGGCCGTGATCAGGTTTTTCAGGGTGGCGAACAGGTCCGGGTCGGCATCTGTTGCTGCGCTGACGGTAATCGTATCGCCATCTGCTGGCGTGCCCTCCAGAGTCAGGGACAAACCGTTGATCTCAAGTGTTTCGCCGTCGGTGTAGGCGACCGGGTCAGCACCATCGATGCTGTACTGGGCCGTGCCATCTTCTGCTGTGCTGAACGTCAGGGTGAAACCCGTGCCGTAATTGGCATCTGTAGAGTCTGTAATGTCAGGCCCATCGAAAGTCACGGTGCCGGTATTGTCGCCCGCTTCGGCAATGTAGCCCGCCGAGCTGCTGACCGACAGAAAGATGGTCGCCCCGTTATCGCTGCTGGCCATGGTCTGCGTGGAACTGACCTGTTGCGTGACGACGTTGTCGTCGCCCTGATAAGTCATGTTGCCATCGGCATCCACTGCAAATGCCGGGCTTTGGCTCTGATAACCGGAGAACAGGTAGTTGCCATTGCTGTCTGTGGAGTTCGCCAGTGTGACGAGGGTGTCGTAGACGCCCTGCAGCGAGGTGGCGATAGACTCGCGGTCGGCGTCGCTCAAGGTTCCGTTGTTGGCCTGGACGACCAGGGCCATGGCGCTGCTGATGGCATCGTTGATGCTGTCGAGCGTGCTTTCCTCCTGGGAGAGGGATGTCGTGATGGCGCTGCGCGAATCCGCGTATTGCTCGTTGGCAGCAATGGCCTGGCGCACGTTGACGGCTTGGGCGGCAGCCAGCGAATCGTCCGAAGGGGTGACCACTTTGGTGCCGCTGGACACTTCCTGGGCGGCGTCCTGATAGGCGCTTTCCTGCGCGAGCATGGAGCTCAGGCTCTGGTTGTAAATCGTCGCACTGCTGAGGCGCATGGCGTGACTCTCCTTTCAGGCGGTTATCAGTCGATGTCGAGAACGGTGTCGAGAATGGTGGTGCCCACTTCGACGACCTTTGCGCAAGCCTGGTAATACTGTTGATAGAGGATGAGGTTGGCAGCCTCTTCATCCACGTTGACCCCGGATTCCGATTGTTGAAGCGTGGTCAGCTGTTCGGTCAGGCTGGTCTGGGTTTCCAGTTGCCCGGCGATCTTGGTGGCGGTACTGCCTACGTCGCTGACCAGGGCCGAGTAGGTCTGGCTAAGGGTCGAGGTGCCGCCCACGATGTCACTGGTCTGCAGGTCGAGCATGGCCAGCGCGTTGGTGTTATCGCTGCTGCCAGTCGAAGTCCCTGCCGCGATCAGGCTGCCGTCGGTAATCAGGGTGCTGAAGCTGCTGGCGGCGTTGCGGGTCGGCAACACCAGGAAACTGTCGCCATCGGCGGCCGTGCCGCTGATGGTTGCGCTCATGCCGGCAAAGGTCAGGGTGCCGGTATCACTGTCGTAAGTGGAGTCGACACTGGCACCACTGTCGTTGCGCGTCACGGTATAGCCATCGGTGTCGGAATAGCTGACGGTGTAGTCGGTGGCGCTCAACTCGCTCACGTCGTCGCTGAAGGTCACGCTCAGGGTTGCGTCGCCGGTGTTGTCGGTGCTGCCATAGGCGCTCGGGTCGTCGACAGAGAAAAAGGCAGTGCCTGTATCGCCATTGAGGTCGATACCCGACTCCTGCAGGGTGTTGAAGGCTTGGGTCAGCGAGACCGCCAGCAGGCCTAGCTGGTTTTGTGTCTCGGTCAGCGTGGTGTCGCGAAACTCCAGCAACCCGCCCAGCGAGCCACCGCTGATGGTCGAATCATCCAGTGTGGTGGTGTTGCCTGCGGCATCGACGTAACCGATCACTGTCTGGGTCGAGTCGCTGGCAGAGACGGTTGTGGTCAGATCAAAGCTCTGATTGCCGGAAACCAGTGCCAGGCCGTTGCTCAGGGAAATGCTGTAACTGCCGTTGTCCTGGGTTTTCACATCGACATCCACCAGTTCGCTGAGCTGGCTGACGAGCAGGTCCCGCTGATCGAGCAGGTCATTGGAAGTGGTGCCGAGCGCGCTGGACAGGCTGATTTTCTTGTTGAGGTCGGCAATCTGCTCGGTGATGTCGTTGATCTGGGTGACCTGATCGTCGATCTGGTTGTTCACATCGTCCGCCATTTCATCCAGATAGCTGCCCAACTGATTGAATTGAGAGGCCAGGGTTTCGGCGGAGCCAATCACTTCTTCTCGCGCCGAGGTGTCGCTGGCGTCCGAAGTCAGGCTCTGGATCGACGAAAAGAAGCTCTGCATCAGCGTATCGAGGCTGGCATCGCCATCGGCCAGCAGGCTGTCGATCTGATCGATTTCGGTCTGATAGGTCGAAAGGGCGCTTTCGGCGCTGATCGAGTTATTGAGCTGGGTCGTGACGAACTGGTTGTACTGCCGATCGACACTGCTGACTTCCACACCGCTTCCCGAACTGGATTCGGAGAAAGTCGCAACCTGAAGGGTATAGCCATCGGTGTAAGCGTTGGTCGTGTTGTTGCTGCTGGTACTGAGGGCGATCTGTGCGGCAGTCAGACCGCTGACACCAATGGAAATAATGCTCATTGCAAAGCTCCTAAGCTACATAGGCCCACTATCGGCCCCGCGAAAGCGCAACTTTGGTGGTTGGTGAAAAAAACATGGTGATTCGCGAATCGATTTGCCGGTGGGCAGCACCGGGGGACCTGATAAATCTGCCAAGTCACTTTGTGGGAGGCAGCTTGCTGGCGACTTTCGCGTACAGACACGGAATATCTGCCGGTTTTCAGGCCCTTTTCGCCATCAAGCTGCCTCCTGCACGTTTGTTGGTACATCCGGTCCTGCGGGCGAGTCCACGCAGGCAATCAGTCCAGCTGTGCCGTGGGCGGTACATGTCTCAGCGGGCCGATGGTGGCCATGACCGAAATCAGTTTTTGTGCATAGCGCGGGTCGGTGGCGTAGCCGCCCTGTTGCAGGGCGATGGCTGCCTGCGGCGCGTCGGCGGCGTTGCGGGCGGCGGCATAGCCGGGGCGTGAGCGGATCAGGCGGGCATAATCGTTGAACGCCGCGTCATAGGTCGGGTAGACGCGGAAGCTTTCCATCTGTTTCTGCGCTTCGCCTGCTTCATATTCCGTCGTCATGACCTGTGTGGTCGCGCCTTGCCATTGGCTGCCTGCCTTGATCCCGAACAGGTTGTGGCTGTCGGCGCCACTGGCCGTGGTGATCTGGCGTCGGCCCCAATCGGTTTCCAGTGCAGCCTGAGCGAGGATCAGCTCGGCGGGTACGCCACTGCTGCGAGCGGCTTTTTGTGCCGGCTCGCTCAGGCGCGCGATGAATGCCTGCACATGCTCGGGCTGCTCGTTGTTCATGCCACTGACCTCCCGACGCTTCCAGGACTCGAATGCCTGTGTCGGGTAAGCCGTGGCTGCAAAGGGCGACTCTGAACTGTTTGTGCCGGAGGGCGGCAAGTCCAGAAAAAGGGCGGTGGCCGCATCCATGCCGCGTTGAACATCAGGCGAGTGGGGCTTTGCAGAGGAACCGCCCAGTTGCCGGGTCAACTGCTCGGCGAGGCCGATGCCTTTGCCCGCCAGGCTCTGCGCCACCTGCTGATCGAACATGTCGGTATAAAACTCGGTCTGCGAGTTGCTGGACATCTCGGACTTGGGAATCGCGGCCCGCATGCTCTTGAGCATCATCTGCAGGAACAGGGCTTCAAACTGCTTGCTGGCTTCCTTCAGGCTCGACCCGGCATCTTCGCGCGAATGCCGCTTGAGCTGTTCCAGCCCCTGCACATCAAGGGCAAAGCCGGTCGTGCTGTCCGCCATGTTCATCAGATGATCTCCAGCTCTGCCCGCAGTGAACCGGCGGCCTTGAGCGCTTGCAGAATCGCCATCAGGTCCTGGGGTGTCGCGCCCAGAGCATTCAGCCCTTTGACCACGTCCATCAGATCTGCCGTGCCTTCAAGCACATGCAGCGAGCCACCTTGAGCCTCGATGGAAATATTGCTTTTGGGGACCACGGCCGTCTGACCGTTACTGAACGCGCCGGGCTGGCTGACGGTGTTGGTTGTGTCGATGATGACCGAGAGATTGCCGTGGGCCACTGCTGCACGGTGCAGCTTCACGGAGCTGTTGAGGACAATGGAGCCGGTCCGAGAATCAAGGATCACCTTGGGGCGCATCTGGATCGGCAACACGTCGACGCTTTCGATCCGGGCCATGAAGTTGACCCGTTCGTTGGGCGACAACGGCCCCTGAATCTGGATTCTGCCGCCATCCACTGCCGAAGCCACGGTGCTGCGAAATTCGGAGTTGATGGCATAGACCACGCGCTGGGCGGTGGCGAAGTCCGGTTCATGCATATAAAGGTTGAGCAAGCCGCTGTCATTGCTCAGGTTCAGAGGGACCGAGCGCTCGACGATTGCACCTCCACTGATGCGTCCACCGGCAAGCTGGTTGACCTGTACGCTGCTGCCGTTGGCCGAAGCGCCTGCACCGCCCACCATCAGGTTGCCTTGAGCCAGGGCGTAGACCTCGCCGTCTGCACCTTTCATGGGGGTCATCAACAAGGTGCCGCCGCGCAGGCTTTTGGCGTTACCGATGGAGGAAACCACCACGTCGATCTGCTGGCCGGGATGGACGAAGGCGGGCAGGTTGGTGGTGACGATCACAGCGGCGATGTTGCGCATCTGCATGTTGGCGTCGGCAGGCAGGGTGACGCCCAGTTGCGACAGCATGTTGGTAAGACTCTGCTCGGTGAACGGGCTTTGGGTGGTCTGGTCGCCACTGCCATCGAGGCCGACCACCAGGCCGTAGCCCACCAGACTGTTGGGGCGTACCCCGGCAAAGTCGGCGATATCGCGAATCTGTTCTGCCTGGACCATGCCGCCCAGCAGCGCAGTGCCGATGCACAGCAGCGTTCGAGCCCCGGCTCTGGCTGCGCGCAAGAGTGTCGTCATGAATACAGAGTCAGCCATGGTTCCCGTACTCAGAAAGGAGAAAGGTTGAGAAGAATGCGATGGAGCCAACCCATGCGCTGTGCTTCGTTGATATAGCCATCACCGACGTATTCGATCCGGGCCTGGGAAACCTGGGTCGAAGACACGGTGTTTTCCCCCGTGATGCTCCGTGGATTGACCACGCCCGAAAAACGGATGAATTCTGTGCCCTGGTTGATCGCGATCTGTTTGTCGCCGCGCACTCGCAAGTGGCCGTTGGGCATGACCTGCATGACCGTTACGGAAATGGTGCCGGTAAAGGAATTGTTGGCCTGTGAGCCACCTCCACCGCTGAAGTCATTGGTGGTCGAAGCGTCCAGCCCGAAGTCGCCAACCTGAGAGGCGCGGCTTGAGGTGGTCGCCAGGCTCAGACCGATGGAGCCAGTGCGGTTGGCGTTGGACGAGGAGGTCTTGCTGGCGCTGACCTGTTCTTCCAGTTCGATGGTGAGCGTATCGCCCACCATGCGCGGACGACGGTCCTCGAACAAGGGCTGCGACCCACGGCTACCCTGATAGAGCGAACCATTGGCCAGACGGTTCGGCTGGACCGGCACCTGCATTTCTTCTTCGGGCACGACCGGTTTGTGGGGCAACTGATCACAGCCAGTCGTCGCCAGCATGCCTGCGATGACCAGCAACAGAGGCCATGCCGGTGGGCGTTTATGGGCCATTTTGCGTTTCCCGGACATGGCGATCAGAGCTGCGTCAGACGCTGGAGCATCTCGTCCGAGCTCTCGACGGCTTTGCTGTTGATTTCGTAAGCGCGCTGGGTCTGGATCATGCCTACCATTTCCTCCACGACATTGACGTTGGAGGTTTCCACATAGCCTTGGGACAGCGAGCCGCCACCATTGAGGCCGGGCGTGGTTTCGGTGGGCGCACCCGAGGCATCGGTTTCCTGATAGAGGTTCTGCCCCATGCTCTGCAAACCGGCCGGGTTGATGAACAACGCCAGATTCAACTGTCCGACCTGCGTCGAAGTGGAGTTGCCAGCCTGAGTGACCGAGACGATACCGTCGGTGCTGATGGTGACAGCCGTGGCATTGGCCGGAATGGTGATACCCGCTGCCAGCGTGTAACCGTTGGACGTCACCATCTCGCCGTTGGCATTGAGCTGGAAGCTGCCGTCACGGGTGTAGCCAGTGGTGCCATCGGGCATATCCACCGTGAAAAAGCCCAGGCCATTGATGGCCAGGTCCTTGGAGTTGCTGGTTTCTTCCAGGTTGCCCTGAGTGTGCAGCCGCTCGGTAGCAACTTCACGCACCCCCGTACCGACCTGCAAGCCCGAGGGCAGACGGGTGTCGGTACTGCTTTGCGCACCCGGCTGGCGTTCGTTCTGGTAAAGCAGGTCTTCAAAGACGGCACGTGAGCGTTTAAAGCCGTTGGTGCTGACGTTGGCCAGGTTGTTGGCGATAACGTCCATTTGTCCCTGCTGGGCTTCCAGCCCGGTCTTGGCTGTCCACAGTGATCTGATCATCGAGCGGTTCCTTATTCATTCAACCGTGGGGTCAGCCCTGCAGCGACAGCAGGTTGTTGGCGCTCTTGGCGTTTTCGTCGGCGCTGCTGATGGCTTTCATCTGCATCTCGTAACGCCGCGAGTTATCGATCATTGCCACCATGGCGGAGGTCGGGCTGACATTGCTGCCCTCCAGTGAGCCGGGCGCTACACGCATGCTTTCGTCCGCAGGCAAGGGCTGGCTGACGCCATTGGCATTCGGCGCGGTGCGAAACAACCCATCGGTACCGGCCTGAAGCGTGCCGGGCAAAGCCGACACCAGTTTCAGCCGTCCGACAGGACTCAGTCCTCTGGGCCCCATGCCGACTTCACGAACGCTGATCGTGCCGTCGCTGCCAAGGGTGACTTCACTGCCCAACGGAACGACCACCGGGCCACCATCGCCCATGACCGGGCGTCCGCCCACGGTCATGGCTCCAGTGCCATCAACCTGAAGGTCACCGCGTCGTGTGTAGGCTTCGCTGCCATCGGCGGTCTGTACGGCGAGCATGCCGTTCTCGCCGATGGCCACATCCAGGTTACGGTCGGTATGGACGATCGGGCCTTGGGTCCAGTCGACCCCGAACCCTTGGGCCGCGACCGACACACGTGTCGGCAAGCCCTCGCCCGCGACAGGGGACGATTGCATTTCGACCAGTTGCGCCCGAAAGCCCGGTGTCACGATGTTGGCCAGGTTGTTGGCCACGACGGCTTGTTGTTCGAGTGCCTGATTGGCTCCGCTCATGGCCGTGAAGAGCATGCGATCCATGTATTACGACCCGATATTCACGGCTTGCTGGAGCACTTCGCTTTGCGCGGTGACCGACTTGGCGTTGGCCTGGAAGTTGCGCTGGGCAATGATCAGGTTCACCAGTTCGGTGGTCAGATCGACGTTGGAGTCTTCGGTCGTGCCGCTCAGGATCGAACCCAGCGAACCGCTGCCCGCGACGCCCAGCAAGGCTTGGCCGGAGGCAGTCGTGGCCAGCCAGGTGTTGTCGCCGTTGGCCTGCAGGCCGTTTTCATTGCTGAAGGTGGCCAGCTGGATCTGGTCAATGTTTTGCGTCTGATCGTTGGAGTAGGTGGCAATCACCGTGCCGGTTTCATCGATGGTGAAGCTCACCAGGCTGCCGGAGGTGTAGCCATCCTGTGAAATGTCGGACACCGAGGAGTCGTTACCGAACTGGGTCGTACCCGTCAGATCCAGCTCGATGGTCATGTCCGCGGCACCATTGTCCGGGTCATAGGTGTAAGTGCCGGTTTCGCCGCTGGTGATCAGGCCACTGGAGCTGAATTCCACTGTCTGGGTTTCGCTCAGCAGGTTGCCATCGATGGCCGTGTGAACTTCCCAGGTGTTTTCGGCAGTCTTGCTGAAATACAAGGTGCTGGTATGGCTGTTGCCCAACGAATCGTAGAGGGTCGCCGTCGTGGAGTAGGAGTACGTCGAGGAGTCGGTCTGGTCGAAGGTATCGGTGATGATGTCTTCGCTGGAATCCAGGTTCAGCTCGGCATCCAGCTCGGTGGTGGCGCTGGCCTGCATCCCCGAGGTCGGAATCTGGATGACACCGTTGACACCCAGCAACTGGTCGCCTGCGGCGTTCTCCAGATAGCCTTCGGATGTCAGGGTCAATTGCCCGTTACGCGAGTAGACGGTCTGTGTGCCGTCGGTGAAGGTGAAGAAGCCATCACCGTTGATCGCAAGGTCCAGCTCGTTATCGGTCGTGGTCAGGCTGCCGTCCGAGAAGTTCTGGACCACGCCTGAAACGCTCGTCCCCAAGCCGACATCGGCCCCCGAGTAAACATCGGCGAACTGTGTCGTGGAGCTTTTGAAACCCACGGTCTGGGAGTTGGAAATGTTGTTACTGACGACATTGAGGTCTGTCGAAGCTGCCGCCAGACCACTAAGCGCTTGGGAAAAAGCCATGGTGTTTCTCCTTGTATGCGAACGATGACGAGCAGTCCTGGCAACTGCGAAGGGTTTTTGGGGGATTGGATTGCCCGGAAATCAAAGCACCAGGCTGATGTCACTCAACGCGACGTTGTCATTGACGCCGCCCAGATCGAGGGCAACGGCGTTGCTGCTGTCGGTCGTCACGCCGGTCACCAGTGCGTAATTCAGGGCTGTGGCGGTTACGGCTGTGTCATCGGCAGTGGCCGTGATGCTGAAGGTGTAGGCACCGTCGGCTGCGGTAGTGCCGTCATCCTGCAGGCCATCCCAGTACAGGGCCTGGGTGCCTTCGCTCATGTCACCTTCTTCTATGGTGCGAACCACGTTGCCGCTGCTGTCGCTGATGGTGATGGTCACGTCCTCTGCATCGCTGGCCAGAGTGACGCCGAAGGTGGTGGCTTCACCGCTCGAAACCTTGATGCTATTGCCGTCCACCAGCACGCCGTTGCCGACCAGAGCCGAGGCTTGCAGGGTTTCGCTGGCGCTGATCTGGCTGGAAATGGTGTCTGCCGTGGTGCCCAGGTCTTCAATGCTGCTGATGGTGCTGATTTGCGCCAGTTGCGTGACCATCTCGCTGTTGTCCATCGGATCGGTCGGGTCCTGGTTCTGCAACTGGGCAGTCAGTAGCGTCAGGAACTGGTCTTGCAGTTCCTCTGAGGCCGTAGCGCTGCTTTCAGCGGTGCCGCTGCTCGTGTTCATGGTCGAGAGGACCGAGCTGGAAATCGTGGTAGCCATTGTTTACGCCTCGCCTAAAGTCAGGGTTTTGAGCATCAATTCCTTGCTGGTGGACATGACTTCGACGTTGGCCTGATAGGAGCGCGAGGCAGAGATCATGTTGACCATTTCGCTGACCGGCTCGACGTTCGGCATGGTCACGTAGCCTTCCTCGTCGGCCAGCGGGTCGCCGGGCCGATACTCCTGGCGCATGGGCGAGCCGTCTTCCACTACCTGACTTACCCGCACGCCACCGATCTTGCTGCCGCTCTGGTATTGCGACTCGAACACCACCTGGCGCGCCCGATAAGCATCGCCATCGGGGCCATTGGTGGTATCGGCGTTGGCCAGGTTGCTGGCGGTCACGTTCATGCGCTGGGACTGCGCGCTGAGTGCGGAACCGGCGATATCGAAAATGCTGAACATCGACATGGTGTCTACCTGCGTTATTCGGACTGCATGGCGGTCTTGAGCGACTGCAACTTGCTGCTCAGGAATGTCAGGCTGGCCTGGTATTTGACGGAGTTGTCGCTGAACTGCGCGCGCTCGCGATCCATGTCCACCGTGTTGCCGTCCAGGCTTGGCTGGTCCGGCACGCGATACAGCAACGAGCGGGTCGAAAAGCTGCTGCTGGAGGTCGAATGCAGGTGCTGATCAGATGTGGTCGACAGCGACATGCCTTGTCCGCTGGCGCGCTCTTTGTGAAGGGCACTGCTCAGTTCTGCGGAAAAATCGAAATCGCGCGCCCGGAAGCTGGGCGTGTCGGCGTTGGCGATGTTGTTGGCCAGTACCTGCTGACGCTCAGCCCGCAAACTCATTGCGTTCTGCTGAAAGCGCAGCTCGTTATCGAGCTTGTCGATCATGTTTGCGGACCTGTGCATCAAATAATTGAACGGCTCGCAGGTTAGTCCCAAGGCCGTCGATGCAAAGGCCGAAACAGGCCGCTATTTGCCGACCAATTCAGGCCTTGCCTTGTCGCCGAGGAGCCTAGAATTCTTCGCTTGCTACCTCAGAGGATTGGCTCAATGAGAGATTTTCTCCGCTCTCGCGCACAGCTCATGTGCCTGCTTGGCCATGCGGGCGCCAGTGGCTGTGTCTTGATGTGCCTGTTGCAGAGTGCGGCCGTCGAGGCCCAGACCGATGTGCTGCAAGATCGGGTGCGCTATGTGATTGCGCAGCGATTGCCGCCGCGCAGCCAGGTGCTGAGCATCGATATCGGTCAGCCGGCCTTGCGCATTGTTGCGTGTGAAAGTCCGCTGCCGTCGCTGGTTCATCCCGAGCAGAACACGTATGGCCGCGTGGCGGTCGAGGTGCGTTGTGAAGGGGAGGAGAGCATTGCCGGTTATCTGCAGGTCAGCGTGGCGGCTGTCGGTGATTACGTGGTCGCGACCCAGCGGATTGCGTCAGGCGATGTCGTGCAGGCGAACATGCTGGCTACAAAGCGTGGCCCGCTGGAAGGCTTGCCCAAAGGTGCGGTGCTGAAGCCCGAGCAAATCATTGGACGTCAGGCCGGCCGCACCTTCAGTCAGGGCAGCGCCCTGGCGCAGAACAACTTCCGCGAGCGCTGGCTGGTGGAGCGCAACCAGCGGGTGGTGCTCAAGGCACAAGGAGCCGGTTTCAGGATCAGCCTTGAAGGCAAGGCTCTGGATAATGGCAGCCTGGGCAGTAGCGTCAGGGTCTTGAGCAGTGATGGGAAGACCCTGAATGCGCAAGTGACTGGCCAGAACGAGTTGTTGCTGCGCTTTTAAATTTTTTCGACGAAACCCGATCACCGGTCAAAGTTTGCCTTTTCGATTGCCGATAGTGACCTTACAACAGCCAATGAAGCCTCTAACGTGAAAATCATAAGCGCTAACCTGACCAATCCAGTTCCGCCGACTGACAGCAAATTGGCCGGCACCACTTCTCAACGGGCCGAGCTTCAGACACTGGAGGCGACCGATGCCGATCTGGACGCGCTGAGCATCACGTCCATGGCCGATATTGAGAGTGATTCTGACGTAAACATGGAAAAAGTGGCGCAACTGCGCCAGGCCATCGAAAGCGGCACGATGCAGATCAGTTCCGAGTCGATCTATGACGGCCTGGTGTCGAGCGTTCGGGAAATGCTGAGCGACCCGGCCTGAGCGCTCCGCGTTACCGAAACTGAAACCGAAACTTATGAGCTGTGGATACCTATGAGCCTGGCGAGACACCTGGAGCTGCAAACACAGACGGTCATGCACCTCGTCGAGTTGCTGGAGCAGGAGCGGCGCGCTCTGGCCCAGGCCAGGATCGAAGGCGAAAGACTGAGCGAACTGACCGCTGGCAAACAGGCTGCATTGCTCAAACTGGAGCAACTGGAAGCCATTCGTGCCGCCGCCCAGTCAAAACTTGGCTACGGCGTGGGCCGCAAAGGTGCGCTCAAGGCGGCTCAGGATGCCGATTGCGTCGAGGCCTGGAAGCAATTGCAGGCTCTGGCCCAACGGGCAAAAAGTATCAATACAACCAATGGCGGCACCCTCAGCCTGCGCATGAGTTACAACCAGCGCATCGTCAGTTTTCTCAATACGATCATCGGCAGCAAGCTGTATGGTCCCGATGGCCGGGCGCAACGCGATACCTGAGATGCGTTCGGAAAACCTGAAGCGCGCCTTGCCACGCCTGCATTCCAGAAAATTTTTTCACGCCTCTTTCTGACTTTTTTGATCAAGTTTCAGGCCCGGTGGGCCGATATGCCTGTGCGCGAGTCTGCTGCTTAAAAAAATAAAATCCTCAGCTTTTGCATGGCCGCATCGATGAACACCACGGAGAGTTTATGAACAGCAGTTTTGCGAATATCAGCGTCAACATGAAACTGGCCCTGGGATTTGGCCTGGTTCTGATTTTTACCGCGCTACTGGCTCTTGTGGGCTGGAACAGCCTGGACAGATTGATCGACCGCACCGACAGAATCGGCGATATCACTGAACTGGGTAACAAGCTGACGGTGATGCGTGTGGCCCGGTTGCAATACATGCTTGCCGATGGCGATGAGACCGCTGCTCAGAATGTCCAGACTCAGCTGGATGCCTTCAAGAGCGCTCGACAGTCCATCCTGAAAAACTTCACCAATCCGGCGAATGCACAGCTTCTGGAGCGCCTGGGCGATCAGCTCAATAGCTATGAAAAGGTTCTGAACCAGATGCGCACGGCTTATCGCAACAGTGTCACTGTGCGTGCCGAAATGGGCGTCAATGCGACGCGGGCGAATGAGCTTCTTTCCGCGATCAATGAGTCGGTCATGAAGCTGGATTCCTACGATCCTGCGCGTTCCGATCTGCTGCAACTGATTGCCAGTGCCCGTATGGACGTGCAACTGGCGCGTTACGAAGTGCGTGGCTATACCGGCAATCCTTCGGACAAGACCGAGCAGGCGGCATTCCAGCAAATAGACGCCACCATCCAGGGTGTCGACAAGCTCAAGGCTGCGTTCAATGCGACCCAGAGCGACAAGGTTGCCCAACTGGAAACGGCACTGCGTGCCTACAAGGCCTCTGTACAGGGCTTCAAGGATGCGGATAACTCCATCAATGTCACGCGCAAGGAAATGACGGTTCTTGGGGATGCGATCTTCAAGGTGGGCACTGAACTCACTGCCCTGCAGAAAACCCTGGCTGACCAAGACACTTCCCTGGCGCGTAACCTCCAGCTCGTCGGTACGCTGATTGCTCTGCTACTGGGCGTGTTTGCGGCCATCATCATCACTCGCCAGATTACCCGTCCGTTGCAGGAAACCCTGGAAGTCGTGAACCGCATTGCTTCGGGTGATCTGAGCCACACCGTGGTGGTCACTCGTCGCGACGAGCTGGGCGTGTTGCAACAAGGCATCCAGCGCATGGGTGCCACGCTGCGTGAGCTGATTACCGGGATTCGTGATGGCGTCACCCAGATTGCCAGCGCTGCCGAAGAGCTTTCAGCGGTGACCGAGCAGACCAGTGCCGGGGTCAACAACCAGAAAGTCGAGACCGATCAGGTGGCCACTGCCATGCATGAGATGTCTGCCACTGTGCATGAAGTGGCGCGCAATGCCGAGCAGGCCTCGGTTGCGGCTTCCACGGCTGACAAGGAAGCTCGTGAAGGCGACAAGGTGGTGGGCGAAGCCATTCAACAGATCGAAAAGCTGGCCAACGAAGTCTTGCGCTCCAGCGATGCCATGACGGTACTGGAGCAGGAAAGCGACAAGATCGGCAAGGTCATGGACGTGATCAAGGCCGTGGCCGAACAGACCAACCTGCTGGCGCTCAACGCCGCCATCGAAGCGGCTCGTGCCGGTGAAGCCGGGCGTGGTTTTGCGGTGGTGGCCGATGAAGTGCGTGGTCTGGCCCAGCGTACCCAGCAATCGACCGAGGAAATCGAAAGCCTGGTTGCCGGACTGCAGAACGGTACTCGTCAGGTCTCCGATATCATGCTTGGCAGCCGCAGCCTGACCGACAGCAGTGTTGCACTGACCCGCAAGGCAGGTACTTCCCTGGAAAGCATCACGCGCACGGTTTCCAACATCCAGGCCATGAACCAGCAGATCGCCGCCGCAGCCGAACAACAGAGTTCGGTGGCCGACGAAATCAGCCGCAGCATCCTGAACGTTCGCGATGTGTCCGAACAGACGGCCGAAGCCAGCGAAGAAACCGCTGCTTCCAGCGTCGAACTGGCGCGACTGGGTAACCAGTTGCAGATGATGGTGAGCCATTTCCGGGTGTAACCATCAGTTAAGAGGCAAGGTCCCAATCCGTGGGAGGGGCCTTGGCCGCGACAGCCAGCTTGAAGACGCTGAAAATGTGTTGCCTGTCAGCAAGTCGTCGCGGCCAAGGCCCCTCCCACAAGTGACAGGTAAGCCTTAACTGATCGGTATTACCGTGAGCGAAGCCCCCTATACTTTGGTATACGCAACTTATATATAAGTCTGTTAATTGGGTACTTTTGCAGGTTTCACGTCTTTCCCGCACTTCTATAAACTTGCTCATCACTAGAGCACAGTTGTTTAACTTATAACTCTTCTCTCAACGCTCACGGCCAGTTCTTTGAACTTTGCCGCCCTTGCCTGTACGCAATTGTTCGAGGTGAGCCATGAACTCTGTCTTTGAATCCGGTAAAAAACTACCACCTCTCAAGTACGGATCGACGCGCAATCATGTGTCCGGTCTGGCCGACTTCATCTGTGTGCTGCTTCTGGCGGTGATCGCAGTGCTGGTGTTTCACGGCGTCCATCAGATGGCGCAACCCCTGACGGCACTGGACAGTTCACCCATGGTGCTCGATACGGCGCAGTTGCCGGAGTATGCCTTGCGCACAACACTGCGCATGTTTGCGGCGCTGGCGGCTTCGTTGATCTTCACATTTGTCGTGGCCACTCTGGCGGCCAAGAGTCGCAAGGCGGAGATGATCATTATTCCGGCGCTGGACATATTACAGTCCGTTCCGGTTCTGGGTTTCATGGCATTTACCGTGACCTTTTTCATGGGCATGTTTCCCGGTCGGCAATTGGGCGCAGAGTTTGCGGCCATTTTTGCCATCTTTACCAGTCAGGCCTGGAACATGGCGTTCAGTTTCTATCAGTCGCTGCGCACGGTGCCGAGCGATTTGAATGAAGTCAGTCGCCAGTTCGGTTTTTCGCCGCTGCTCAGGTTTTTCCGGCTGGAGTTGCCATTCGCCATGCCGGGCCTGGTGTGGAACATGATGATGTCGATGTCTGGCGGCTGGTTTTTCGTGGTGGCCTGCGAAGCGATTTCGGTGGGCGATACCCAGATCAACCTGCCGGGCATCGGTTCCTGGCTGGCCCTGGCCATCGCCCACAAGGACCCGGCGGCTGTGGCCTGGGCGGTGGGGGCCATGGCGCTGGTGATCCTGTGCTACGACCAGTTGCTGTTTCGGCCGGTGGTGGCCTGGGCCGACAAGTTTCGTTTCGAGCAGACCGCCTCGCAAAAACGTCCGCGCTCATGGATGTACAGCCTGTTGGGGCGTTCGCGCCTGGTGCCTGCTGTCTGTGCAGCGTTTACAGCGCCCTGGCGTGTCTTGATGGCCGTGAACTGGGCGGCGTTGGGGCGTTCGCGCAAGACCGCGTCCACGCCCAAGGTGAACCGCCTGGCTGACAGCCTCTGGCTGGTCCTGGTGCTGTCCGGTTGTGTGGCCGCGAGTGTCTGGCTGATGCACTTCATCAGCCAGACACTGGGGCTGGACGATGTGGCGAACGCTTTTGGCCTCGGGTTGGTGACCATGTTGCGTGTGGTCCTGCTGATCGTCATTGCCAGTCTGATCTGGGTGCCGATCGGTGTATGGATCGGCTTGCGTCCTGTGTGGGCTGAACGGCTGCAACCGGTCGCGCAGTTTCTTGCGGCGTTTCCGGCCAACGTGCTGTTCCCGTTCGCGGTCATCGCCATTGTCGGGCTGAAGCTGAACCCGGATATCTGGCTCTCGCCGCTGATGGTGCTGGGAACCCAGTGGTACATCCTGTTCAACGTGATCGCCGGGGCCAGCGCCTTGCCGACCGATCTGCGGGAAGTGGCCGGGATCTTCAACATGCGCGGCTGGCAATGGTGGCGGCGCGTGGCCCTGCCGGGGATCTTCCCTTACTACATCACCGGCGCGCTCACCGCATCGGGAGGTTCGTGGAACGCCAGCATCGTGGCCGAGGCTGTGTCCTGGGGTGACAAGTCCCTGCAGGCGACCGGGCTGGGTTCGTATATCGCCAGTGCCACTCAGGCGGGTGATTTCGCCCGGGTTGCCTTGGGCATCGTCGTGATGTCGGTGTTTGTAATTGCCTTCAACCGCCTGCTCTGGCGCCCGCTTTACGGGTTTGCCGAGCGCCGTTTGAGCCTGGTCTGAGGAGTGAAAAGCATGATGACTATCGAAAAGCGCTGCCTGGTGGATGTCCGCGAAGTCCGGCATGTCTACGGCAAGGCCAGCAAAGAACGTCTGGTGCTGGACAACGTGACGCTCAAGCTCAATGAAAACGAGATCATCGGTCTGCTGGGGCGCTCGGGTTCGGGCAAGTCCACGCTGCTGCGCTCCATTGCCGGTCTGGTGGTGCCTACCGCTGGCGAAGTGAGTTTCCCCGCCGGGCCCCAAGGGCGGGCACCGACCGTGAGCATGGTGTTCCAGAGCTTTGCGCTGTTCCCGTGGCTGACGGTGCTGGAGAACGTGGAAGTCGGCCTGGAAGCGCAGCGAGTGCCTGCAGAGCTGCGCCGCAAGCGCTCATTGGCGGCCATCGACCTGATTGGCCTGGACGGTTTCGAGAGTGCGTATCCCAAGGAGCTGTCGGGCGGCATGCGCCAGCGTGTGGGCATGGCTCGCGCTTTGGTGATCGACCCTGACGTGCTGCTGATGGACGAACCTTTTTCGGCCCTAGACGTGCTGACCGCCGAAACCCTGCGCACCGATCTGCTGGACATGTGGTCCGAAGGCCGGATGCCCATCAAGTCGATCCTGATGGTGACCCACAACATCGCTGAAGCGGTGCTGATGTGTGATCGCATCCTGCTGTTCTCCTCCAACCCCGGTCGGGTGGTCAGCGAGATCAAGGTCGATCTGCCACAGCCGCGCAACCGTCAGGACCCGCTGTTCAGGGCTCTGGTGGAAGAGATCTACGTGCTCATGACTCAGGACAGTGACGCTGGCGAACTGCGTCAGGGCGTCTTTCCGGGTACTGGCTTGGGCATGGTGCTGCCGCAGGTTTCCATCAACGCGCTGACCGGGTTGATCGAGGCGATTCATGCGCCGCCTTATGGCGCCACGGCGGACTTGCCGGAGCTGGCCAGCGCGTTGCACTACAACGCCGACGAGCTGTTCCCCATTGCCGAAGTCCTGCAATTGCTGCGCTTTGCCGAACTCAAGGGTGGCGATATCCGCCTGCTGCCGTCGGCGCGTCGCTATGCCCTGGCCGATATCGATGAGCGCAAACAACTGTTCGCCCATCATCTGCTGAGTTTCGTACCGCTGGTGGCGCATATCCGTCGCGTGCTGGATGATCGCGCCACCCATACGGCACCGGCGCGGCGCTTCCGGGACCAGCTGGAAGACTTCATGTCCGAAAGCGATGCAATGCAGACCTTGCGTAGCGTTACCCAGTGGGGCCGCTATGCCGAGCTTTTTGCCTATGATGAAGTGCTGGATCAGTTCAGCCTCGACAATCCCTCATAAGCGCTCCACGAAAACTGGCATATTCAGCCTTCATCAACCAGCGAGACCCGGGCAATGCGTGAGTCGAAAACCTTTGGCAAGGCGGCAATGGCCGTTCGACTGGCCGCATTGCTCGCGCTGGCGGTGGCCATTGCGATTGCCGATACGCTGACGGATCTGGAAATTGCGGTCGGGGTTTTCCAGATTGCCGTGGTGCTGCTGGCGGCGCGTTTCATGCCGGCCGGTGGCGTGATCGCCGTCGCGCTGGGTTGCATGGGACTCACCGTCATCAGCTACGAATTGACCACCTCCCGAGCCAGTGAATCAGGGCTGATCAACTGCGGCATCAGCCTTCTGGCCATTGCCATGACCACCTATCTGGCGTTGCGCCTGGCAGCGGCGATCCGCACGGCTCACGAGGCGCGTACCCAGTTGGCGCAGATTGCGCGAGTCAACATGCTGGGCGAACTGACGGCGTCCATCGCCCATGAGGTCAACCAGCCGCTGGCGGCGATTGTCACCAGTGGCAATGCCGGTTTGCGCTGGCTGGCGAACGAGCCAGCGAACCTGCCCAAGGCCCGACAGGCCATCGAGCGCATGATCGGTGACGCCAACCGGGCCAGCGATGTGATCGTGCATGTGCGGGCGCTGGCAAAACCGGCCTCGACCCACAAGGAATGGGTGAGCGTGGCCGATGCCGTCGCCGAAATCGTTTCCCTCGCCCATAGTGAAATGAACCAGCAGGGCGTTACCCTGACGGTGGACATTCCCGATGGCTTGCCGCCGTTGCTGGCTGATCGTGTGCAGATCCAGCAGGTGCTGCTGAACATGATGCTCAATGCGATGGACGCCATGAGCGGCCATGAGCCGGGTCAGGCCCAATTGCAGGTGGTGGTGGACTGGCGCGCAGGCTCGGATGTCCGGTTTTCGGTATCCGATAACGGCATCGGCGTCCCGGCGGAACATCTCGAACGGATTTTCGATGCCTTCTACACGACCAAGGAGCAGGGGATGGGGATTGGCCTGGCGATCAGCCGCTCCATTATTGAAGCCCATGGCGGCCGCATCTGGGTGACGCCCGGCGAGCAGGGCGGCGCGACGTTTCATTTCACCCTGCCTACCGCAAAGATGGAGAGCTGATGAAAACAATCGTTCCGGCCCCGCAGGACGAAGAACCGATCATTTACGTGGTCGACGACGATCAGTCGGTGCGTTCGTCTCTGGAGGACTTGCTGGCCTCGGTCGGGCTGCGCGCCATGCTGTTCGGCTCAACCCGGGAGTTCCTCCACAGCCCGCGACCCGATGCACCCGGTTGCCTGATTCTGGACGTGCGGATGCCGGGCATGAGCGGCCTGGATTTTCAGAGCGAGATGGCGAAGTGGGGTATCGGGCTGCCGGTGATTTTTATCACCGGGCATGGCGATATCCCGATGTCGGTGCGGGCGATGAAGGCGGGGGCTCTGGAGTTTCTGACCAAGCCTTTTCGTGAGCAGGATTTGCTGGACGCCATCCAGCAGGGCTTGGTGCAGGATCGGACAAGGCGTCAGTCCCGTGCGGTGGAAACCGAGTTGCAGCGGCGTCATGCAAGCCTGAATGCGGGGGAGCAGCAGGTGATGGAGCTTGTGGTCTGCGGCCTGCTGAACAAGCAGATTGCGGATCGGCTCAACGTGAGCGAAATAACGGTCAAGGTCCGGCGCGGCTCGGTCATGCGCAAGATGCAGGCCGACTCTCTGGCGGATCTGGTCAAGTTTGCCGAGCGTCTTCAGTCATCAGGCGCGCCGCTGGATCAGTGACTGCTGCTCAGGCTGATGATCTTGGGGAAGTTGGTCAGCCTGACCGAGGTCGAGCAGCGGCCGGCCTGACACTGCCATGACTGCTTGCTGTCGATGCGGCCCTGTTCGGGGTTGATAGTGTCGGTCAGCCTCACCGGTCCGCTCATGGGCCGTTCGCTGATGATCTGCTTATCCGTTGGCTGGCCGATGGCCCAGGCCACCACAACCCGCTCATCGCCCTTGTCGAAGTACAGCAGGTAAGTGCTGTCGCTCAGGGTGCTGGCCTGGGCATCGTAGGTGTAACTGCTGATGATCGGCGCAATGGCCTGCATCATGGCGTAGGCGGGCTTGGGCGACAGGTCTTCATTGAGTACCCCGAAGTTATGCTCCTGGTCGTAGCGGTTCGGCCCGTCATTGAACAGGTCGTACCACCACAGGCCTTTGACATTGGGAATCGTGCGCGCCAGAAAAAAGATCCGCGCCATGTAGACGGCCTGGGTGACCTCGCTCTTGCCGCAGGGGCCTTGATGGCTGGGCCAGCCCATTTCCGTGAGATAGAGCGGCACGGCACGGCCCACGCGGGTGCGGATGTCCTGCTCGTAGCGAGTCATCCAGCGCACCCAGGCTTCCGGTGTGTTGCCGTTGGTGGCAGAGCAATGGGCGTAAGGATGCAGGGACAGGCCGTCCACCAGATCCAGCACGCCGCTTTCGATCAGGCCGTTCGCGAAGCCGCCGTTCATGCCGTCGCGGGTAATTGCACCCGCCAGGATCTTCGCCGGGGGCCCGTTGACGTCGCGGGTGTTCTTGCGAATCACTGGCACGGTGCTGGTGACCAGATCGGCATAGTCCAGGCTGAGTTTGCGGTCCTTCGGCCCGTCCAGATCCCACTCGTTCCACACCTCGTAGAAACTCACCTTGTTGCCCAGTTGCCGGCTGACGTAGTCGACATACTTCAGGAACGCCGCTGTCACCTCGGGCGTGCGGGGTTTGGCGTTGCCATGAAACGAGGTGCTGTAACCCAGAATGGCTGTTCTGTTGAGGTTCAGGTCACTGGCCATGTTCAGGTAGTTGCGCCATTGGGGGATGATGCGCCACTGATTGGGGCTGGGCTCGGCGGTGGACCAGAAGATATCGTCCCTGACCGCATTGAAGCCTGCCTGTTCGGCGAGATTGAGCGGTTGCCTCAACGGGTGATCGAAATTCATCAGATGGGTACCGATCCCCGTCAGAAAGACCGGCTCTTCCTGGGCCGATGCGTGACCGGACAGGCAGCCAAGCAGCAGCCATGCAAGGGTTCTCATGTCGTGGCCTCATTGCGGAGCGGGCAGGGCGTTGATCTGCATGTGCGCCGGGCCGTTCGCCTGCATATCCTCTTCACGGCGGGCGAACAGCACATGGCCCACGGCCAGGCCGATGAACAGGTTGGCTACCGTCACCTCGAAGATATCCGTGGTCCAGCTGATCAGGCAGCAACAGAAACCGATCGCCAGCAACATGCGGCTCAACGGGCTTTGCTCGTTGATCAGGGCGAAGAACAGGGGAATCTGCAGCGCATACAGCAACAGCCCGCTCACCCCCAGCATTACCCACAGGTAGAGGACGCTGCTGTCGATGGTCATGAAGATGTCGGCGCCCGGAACCGGAAACATCGTCAGCGTACTGCCGACCATTCCGAACCCCGCTCCGGTCATGCCCCAGCCAGCCAGGGTCATGGCGTCGACGATATTAGGCCAAGTGTTGTTCAGCCGGTCATACAGCGACGCCAGCGAGCTGCCGCCGCTGCTGACTGTCCGGGCATCGAAGTCATGCAAAAGCCCAAGCGTCGGCAGCAGCAAACCGGCCATGACTGCCAGGATGCAGGCCAGCCTGGAGGGCCAGTTCATCCGCTGGATCAGCAGCAGGCCGAGGGTCAGCACGAAGGCGACGGCGGGCGCCTTGCTGGTGGTCAGCACGATTCCGTAGAGTGCCACTGCGCTCAGCAGCAGGATGAGCGGCCGCGAGCGGATGAACATCAGCAGGTACAGGCTGTAGAGGGCGATGAGGATCGACAGCAGGCTCGACATCCGGGCGAAACCGGCAATCCGGTCTTCATCGTCCGCACTCCATGACATGTTGGCGCTGAGCTGCGTTTCCCCCACGCTGTAGGTGTAGCCTTTCCAGGGCACGAAGGTGTATTTGTCCAGCGCCAGGCCCGCCAGTGACGCCAGCAGGCAAAAGCCGATGGCCCAGGCGAGCAGTTTTCTGCGCCGGAACAGGTATTCACTGCACACCAGCCCGAAAAACAGCGGGCTCAAGGCGAACAGGCTGAAGGCAATATTGAACAGGCTGGCGCCATGCAGCATCGCCAGCATCGCGAAAAATACCCACAGCAGCATGCACGTCCAGAACAGCCTTCCGGCCCTGAACGTGCGCAACTCCAGGGCAAACAACAGGACGCACGCCATCTTGGGCACATAGAGCAGCGGGCTGATGCCTGCCTTGTCGAAGTAGAAGCGCAGCACGCCGGAAAAGGTTTCGACCAGAATCAGGCCGATGACCACCCACACGACGACGGTCGATTTATCGAATGACAGGATCGACGGCCTCTCGGCCGTCTTGTCCGCAGGGTTCAACTCCATGATGTCGGCCTTCTGAAGAGCGTCAGGAATTTCGGATGGGCAAAGCTACCGCTCTCGACCGCGACAGGCGGGTCGATAAGGGAAGAACTGAAGGAGGGAAGAGCAGGTCTGGAGCGAATGCTCGCAACGGCGTGACAAGGGATATATCAGACGCAGTTCGCCGAGCTGTCAACTTTGGAGGCGATGACGCATGAAAAACATCTGTTGTAGGACTAATGCCGATCAGTTGAGGCCATAGATTACTTTGTGGGAGGCAGCTTGCTGGCGACTTTCGCGTACAACCGCAGAATATCTGTCGGTTTCAGGCCTTTTTCGCCAGCAAGCTGCCTCCCACAAGTTTTGTGTTTGCCTTAAGTGATCAGCATCATGTTGCAGGACCGGATTTATCCGGTCCTTCAGGCTTACGGGTACTTGCGTCTGTCCGGAGCAGGCGGGAAGTACTGGTACAGCCAGGTTTCACTCAGGGTGCGATCCCCGGTGCGGATGAACATGCGCATTTCCACCGGCTCTACCGAGTCGCTGTCAGGCAGCCAGTCGAAGGTGATGCGGTAGCCCTTGATGTCAGGCAACACGAGGATGTTGAAGTCCTGAGTCTTGCCGTGGGAAACCGTGAGCACCGGCTCGATACCTGTGCCTTCTGGCAAGCGGTCCAGACCGCCGCCGTGGAAGTCCACAGCAAAACGGCGTGCCCAGTATTTCGGGTAGTGCTCGCCGGGTGCCCAGCCTTCGGTGAAGCCGCCCATGCCCGAACGGGTCGCGTTGACCTGAGCCAGCGGAGTGCTGACCGGTGGCAGCGGGCTCCAGAACAGCTTGTAGCCGTAGTTGAGTGACTCGCCCGCCTTGACCTTGGCCTTGGGGGTCCAGAACACCACGATGTTATCCATCGTTTCGCCGGTGGTCGGGATCTCCAGCAGGCTGATCTCGCCTTCACCCCATGCCGTGGTCGGTTCGACCCACAGGCTCGGGCGACGGTGATACCAGACCACGGTGTCCTGATAGCTGGCAAAGTTGTGGTCGTACTGGACCAGGCCGAAGCCCTTCGGATCTTTGTCGGAGAAGGCGTTGAACTGCAGTTTGGCCGGGTTGTTCAGCGGGCGGCAGATCCACTCGCCGTTACCGCGCCACATGGCCAGCCGGTCGGAGTCGTGCAGTTGCGGGTGAATCGAGTCGCACATGCGGCGCTCGTGGGTGCCGCAACTGAACATGCTGGTCATCGGCGTGATGCCCAGTTGTTCGATGTCGGCCCGGGCATTGATGTGTGCGTCGACTTCCATCACCACCTGACCGGACTGGCAATCGATGTCGAAGCGATACGCACCGGTGGCGCTCGGCGAGTCCAGCAGGGCGTAGACCACGAAGCGGGTGGCGTTCTTGTCCGGCGTCTCGAACCAGAACTTGGTGAAGTCTGGAAACTCTTCCTGACGCTTGGCGTAGGTGTCGATGGCCAGACCGCGTGCCGACAGGCCGTACTGATTGTTGCCGTCCACGGCGCGGAAGTAGCTGGCACCCAGGAACGACACGATATCGTTGACGGCGATTTGCGGGGCCTTGAACAGCTTGAACCCGGCAAAGCCCAGGTCGCCCTTGACCAGATTCTTGTCGATGCCGCTGTTCTCGTAGTTGAACAGCTCGTGACGGAAATGCACTTCCCGCGCCTGTTTGGTCTTGGCGTCGAGGCTGTACATGCGCACGGGAGTCTTGAAGCCCATGCCGACGTGGAAGAACTGCACGTCCAGCTGGCCTTTGACGTCGTTCCACAAGGAGTGCGCGGCGTCGTAGCGGATGGCGTTGAACTGCAACGGCGTCATGTCCGCCAATACCGGCGGCAGCACCTGCTTGGTGCTGACATAGGCCTTGCCGGCCAGTTGTTTGGCGTGAGCCTGCAATGTCGGGAAATCGAAATGCTCGATCTCGCCGTCCGCAGCGGCGGCAAGTGCTCGCGCAGCAAAAAGCCCCGAGGCCGGCAAGCTGCTGTAGGCGGCCAACGCCATGGAAGCTTTAAGGAGATTCCTGCGATTCATAAAAGTGAAGCCTCTGAGTAATTCTGTGCGTCCTGCACAAGAAAATGGCGCGCCAACGACTCCTTGCCGAACGCAAACTACCCACAACAGATAACAAAGACGAGATGCTGTTCCAAAATAGGTGCAAAAAAATGCCGCTCATCGTCAATGAACAGGGGCTGAGAGGGGCGAGTGGCGAGGGATTTCAGGGCTGATCCGGCCAGCCTGTGATGGCTGGTGACCGCTTGGCACAAGGCTTTCAGAGGAGTCTGTGGCGGATGAGTGGCCGTGAAACCGGGTTTTCAGGCTCTTGGAAAGCCATTAGTCATGCAATATTCAGCAATCATTTTGCTAGTATCTGGGGCGTCTTTTTCGCGAATGAATTCGCTCCTACAGCCCTTCGGTGGGAGCGAATTCATTCGCGAACCCCCACCTGACGAAAGTTTCACGATCAGCGTTATATCGTAACGCTATCATTCACGGCATTAGTCAGGTTCCGGGGTAGCGATGCGGGTTGATCTGGATGTAGGGCACGCTGACCTCGAAGGGCTGCCGCGCTTTCAACTGGCGGCACAACAGGCCCGGCGTCTGAGTCGGCTCAGGTATCTGGCTGTCGCAGCGAGCATCACCGGGCTGGTGCTGGCGCTGTTCATCGATCTTTTTTCCCCCAGTTCCTTGTGGATGGCAGTCCTGGTCAACGGCGCGGCGGCTTTTTTGCTGCTGGCGGCGGGTCTGCAATCGGCTCTGTCGGTGGCGCGCTGGCGCGCAGGAGCCATGGGCGCACTCGCGCCTCGGGAACAACAGAGCCAGGCGTTGCCGCCGATCGACGAAAGCGGCTGGTATGAGCGCCTGCTGACCCGCTTCAGCGATGCGGGTGAATCCCTGCTTGCCCAACTGGGCGCGTCGGCCTTGTGGCTCGCGGGCTGGTCGCTGCTGGCGCTGATCTGCATCCGTCTGGTCTGGGACCTGAGTTTGCCCGGCACCGAACTGTCCTCGGTCGCCAATCTGGCAGGCAGTCTCATGCTGCTGATGGCTTTCGGGCTGCTGGTGCTGGAGCGGCAGTTCAGTCATGAACAGACCGCCCAATGGCCCGAAGCCGGGCAACTGGCGCAACTGACCCGCATGGTGATCGGGGCCTTGCTGCTCGGTGCCCTGTGTCTGTTCTTCGCCAGCGTCGATCGTATCTGGCCGCCTCGGCTGGCCGTGCTGATCGGCATCCTGCCGACGCTGGTCGCCATCGAATTCCTGTTGCGCGCTGCGCTGTCGTTCTTCGCGCCACGCAATGAGCGCCTTGAGCCTCGCTTGATGGCCAGCAGTTTCATGGCTGACCTGCTGCGCTGGCCGCCGCGTCCGTTGCTGGTGTTGCAGCATGAATTGCATAACCGTTTCGGTATCGATCTGCGCCAGATCTGGGCGCTGAGCTATATGCGGCGTGCCTTTTTGCCGGTCCTGGCGGTGATTGCCGCTCTGGGCTGGGCACTGACCGGTGTGCACGAAATCCCCATGCAGGGCCGCGGGATCTATGAGCGTTTCGGCAAGCCTGCCGAGGTGTTCGGACCGGGTCTGCATGTCGGGTTGCCCTGGCCGTTCGGCAAGGTGCTGGCGGTGGAAAACGGTGTGGTTCACGAGATGGCCACCAGCGTTTCCGAAGCCAGTGCCGTGGAGCAGCTTCTGGACCCTGCCGAAGGTCCACCGCCTGCCAGCGCCAATCGCCTGTGGGACGCCAGCCATATCAATGAAAAATCCCAGGTCATCGCCAGCAGTGCAGGGGACAAGCAGAGCTTCCAGGTGGTGAACATGGATGTGCGCTTTGTCTATCGAATCGGGCTGAGCGATGCCGCTGCACTGGCTGCAACCTACAACAGCGCCGATGTGCCAACCCTGATTCGCAGCACCGCCAGCCGTGTGCTGGTCCATGATTTTGCTTCCCGCACGCTGGATGAGTTGCTCGGCGAACAACGCACAGGGCTGGCCGATGAGATTGGCAAGGCGGTTCAGGCGGATCTCCAGCGTCTGGACAGTGGCGTGGAAATTCTCGCCACGGTGGTGGAGGCCATCCATCCGCCAGCCGGGGCCGCCAATGCCTACCATGCCGTACAGGCTGCGCAGATCGGTGCTCAGGCCTTGATTGCCCGTGAGCGCGGCGCGGCCAGTGCGCAAGCCAGTCAGGCACAACTCAATGCCAGCGTCGCCCATGACCAGGCCAGCGCCAATGCCCGTGAAGTGCTGGCCACTGCACAAGGCGCAGACCTGCGTTTCAGTGCCGAGCGTCAGGCTTACGCGAAGGCCGGGCAAGCCTTCCTGCTGGAGCAATACCTGACCCAGCTCAGCCATGGCCTGAGCAACGCCAGATTGCTGGTTATCGATCACCGTCTGGGCGGCAACAGTGCGCCGACCATCGACCTTCGCACCTTCACCCCACCGGCAGACCCAACGGCGCCGCGTAAAGCCGCTCAGTAAGGAGTCGTCCCTTGAGTCTGTTCCATCATCACCATGACCATCACGACCACAGCGATCATGCCCATGGCGGGCATCATCACCACCATCACGATGAAACCGCCGTGCCAGGGAAGCGCACCTGGCTGCGCATGGGGCTGGCAGGTCTGCTGATCGTCTTTGCCCTGGCGGCGGCGAGCCTGGTGCAGGTTCGCTCCGGGGAAGCGACTGTGATCACCCGCTTCGGCAATCCGTCCCGGGTATTGCTGGAGCCGGGCCTGAGCTGGCGCTGGCCTGCGCCGTTCGAGGCGACGATTCCTGTGGATCTGCGCTTGCGCACCACCTCCAGCGGTTTGCAGGATGTGGGGACTCGCGATGGCTTGCGCATCATCGTCCAGGCCTACGTGGCGTGGCAGGTGCAGGGCGATGGGGACAACGTGCAACGTTTCATGCGCGCGGTACAGAACCAACCCGATGAGGCCGCCCGGCAGATCCGCACCTTCGTGGGTTCGGCGCTGGAAACCACGGCCAGCAGTTTCGACCTGTCGAGTCTGGTCAATACCGATGCCAGCAAGGTGAATATCACCGGCTTCGAAAACCAGCTGCGCCAGCAGATCGAGCAGCAGTTGCTTTCCACCTATGGCGTGAAAGTCCTGCAGGTGGGTGTCGAGCGCCTGACCTTGCCGTCGGTGACACTCAACGCCACGGTCGACCGCATGCGCGCCGAGCGTGAAACCATCGCCACTGAACGCACGGCTGCCGGCAAGCGTGAAGCTGCACAGATCCGTTCGGCCGCCGAACGCGATGCGCGCATCGTCGAAGCTGACGCCACGGTCAAGGCCGCGGATATCGAAGCGCAGTCGCGGGTCGAAGCCGCCGAGATCTATGGCCGCGCCTATGCGGGTTCGCCACAGCTCTACAACCTGCTGCGCTCACTCGACACGCTGGGCACTGTGGTGACGCCGGGTACCAAGCTGATTCTGCGCACCGACGCTGCGCCATTCCGGGTATTGGTGGACGGGCCGCCCACGCTGGACGCCAAGAGCGGGTCGCAACCATGAGTGAGCCTTCAAGCCCGTGGTTGCAGGCCAGCCGCCTGGCGTTTCTGGGACTGTACGGCGTGACGCTGCTGGCGGCCTTGGGTTGGGTGACGTCCAACGTGCGGCAGATTGATCCTCAGAACCGCGCCGTGATCATGCGCTTCGGTGAGCTGGAGCGCGTACAGAACGCCGGTTTGCTGATTGCCTGGCCGCAGCCGCTGGAGCGTGTGGTCCTGCTGCCTTCGGCGGACCGGGTGATCGAGCGTCGGGTCGAAACCTT
Organism: Pseudomonas lijiangensis; assembly: GCF_018968705.1. Classification (NCBI taxonomy): domain Bacteria; kingdom Pseudomonadati; phylum Pseudomonadota; class Gammaproteobacteria; order Pseudomonadales; family Pseudomonadaceae; genus Pseudomonas; species Pseudomonas lijiangensis. The sequence continues at coordinate 5,784,586 of NZ_CP076668.1, read as the reverse complement.
GCTGCGTTCGCCTCAGGCCCAGAAGGCCGACGAGGTCGCCACCTTTGCCGTGCCCATGAGCGATGCCCTGGCAGGCTCGGGTTTTCTGCTGACTGGCGATGCGGGTGTCGTGCAGCTGGATGTGACAGTGTTCTACAAGGTGACCGATCCGTATGCCTTTGTCCTGCAGGGCGAACACGTGCTGCCCGCTCTGGACCGGCTGGTCAATCGCAGCGCCGTGGCGCTGACCGCAGGGCGTGACCTGGACACCATTCTGGTGGCCCGCCCTGAGATGATCGGGGTCGACAGCAAGGCCGCCGAACGGCGTGAGCGGTTACGTAGCGATCTGGTGCGCGGGATCAATCAGCGTCTGGCCGAACTGGCGGCCACAGGTTCCGGAGTGGGCATCGAAGTGGCGCGGGTGGATGTGCAGTCCAGTCTGCCCAAGGCTGCCGTCAATGCGTTCAATGCTGTGCTGACCGCCAGCCAGCAGGCGGATCAGGCCGTGGCCAATGCGCGCAACGAGGCGGAAAAACTCACCCAGGCTGCCAACCAGCAGGCCGACCGAACCTTGCAGGTCGCGCACGCCCAGGCGTCGGAGCGGCTGGCCAAGGCCCGGACCGACACCGCGACCGTGGCCAGCCTCTCGCAGTCGGTCCAGAACCGTAACGATCCCGGCCTGTTGCAACGCCTCTACCGCGAGCGTGTGCCGAAAATTCTCGGGCAGGCCGGATCGGTCACGACGGTCAATCCCAAAGACGATTCCCGCCTGATCATTCAGGGAGCCGAACAATGAGTGGCGAAGCCGTTCACACCCACGCCAGGCCCGAAGCCGCCAGCCTGCTAAGCAACGCGGAACAACGCAGTGCGGCCCGCCAGTTGACCCTTGCCATGCTGGCCTTGGGCTTATTGGGGCTTGGCCTGATCTGGCGGCTGATTACGCCTGAACAGACCGGTGTCAGCCAGTTGCTGCTGGGCGCGGCCTCGCTGCTGGTGGCGATCCCGGTCATCAGCGCCGGCTGGCACAGCTTGCGCCACCCGAGTTTGCACGGCATCACCGATCAGTTGATTGCGCTGGCGATGTTGGGTGCATGGGCCACGGGTGATCTCATGACGGCAGCTTTGTTGCCGATCATCATGATCTTCGGCCATGTGCTGGAAGAGCGCAGCGTGATCGGCTCTCAGGAAGCCATTCAGGCGGTGGGCCAGTTGACCCGCAGCCACGCCAGGCTTATCAAGGCCGATGGCAGCGTGCATGAAGTGGATAACTCGACGTTGCAGGCCGGTGATCAGGTCGAGGTACGGGCCGGTGACCGCGTGCCCGCCGATGGCCGGGTGCTGTCGGGTCAGGCCAGCCTCGATACCTCTTCCATTACCGGCGAGTCGGTCCCGCTGGAGGCTCAGGCGGGCATGGAGGTCTACGGCGGTGCGATCAACCTCGACGGCCTGCTGCGCATCGAAGTGACGCGCACCGGCGACCAGTCCACGCTGGGCAAGGTCATCGCGCTGATGCAGAACGCCGAGCGTTCCAAGCCGCCCATCACCCGTTTGCTGGAACGCTATGCCGGCAGCTACATGGTGCTGGTGTTGCTGATTGCCGCACTGACCTGGTTTATCACCCAGGACGCTCAAGCGATGCTGGCCGTGCTGGTTGCGGCCTGTCCCTGTGCGCTGGTGCTCTCTGCTCCGGCCACGGCCATTGCCGGGATTGCCGTGGCGGCCCGTCACGGGATTCTGATCCGCAGCTCTGCATTTCTCGAAGAACTGGCAGACCTGACTTCTCTGGTTGTGGATAAAACCGGCACCCTGACGTTTGGCACCCTGCGCCTGCAATCGATACAGGACAGCGCGGGGCATGCGGATCTGCTGCCATTGGCGGCCAGCCTCGGATCGGCCAGCAGCCATCCGGTCAGTCGCGCACTGGCCGGGCTTGTGGATAAGGATCGATTGCTGCCGCTCAGCGATATTCGTGAACGCCAAGGCCTGGGCGTGGTGGCATCGACTGCCCATGGTGAAGCGGCACTGGGACGTCCCGAGTTGTTCGAGCAACTGAGCATTGCCACGCCTGCGGTGCCCGAGCATGACGGCCCGCTGGCCGGGCTGGCGCTGGATGGTGTCTTTCAGGCCTGGTTGCTGCTGTCCGACACGCTCAAACCCGAGGCCCACAAGGCGCTGGCCGAATTGCGCGAGTTGGGTCTGGGGCGGCAATTGTTGCTGACCGGGGATCGCCAGACCGTTGCCGACACTCTGGCGCGGGAAGTCGGGATCGTCGACGTTCAGGCGCAGGCATTGCCGGAAGACAAACTCAATCGGGTCAAAGGTGAAATTGCCCAGGGCTTCAGGCCCATGGTGGTGGGTGACGGCATCAACGATTCCCTGGCCTTGAAGGCCGGTGTCGTCGGCGTCGCCATGGGCGCTGGCGGTGCCGATATCGCTCTGGCTTCGGCGGATATCGTGCTGATCGGCAGCGACTTGCGTCGTCTCGGCACCTGCGTTCGCCTGAGCCGCCTGTGCCGTCAGACCCTGCAAGTGAATGTGATCATCGGCCTGGGCTGGACATTGGCTATCGTTGCATTGGCAGCCTTTGGTCTACTCGGTGTTGCGGGTGCCATGCTGGCGGCGGTGCTGCATAACCTGAGCACCTTGTTGGTCTTGGGGAATGCCGGGAGGCTGCTGCGCTTTCAGGAGGCGCTACTAAAATTGTAAAGGGCGCTCAGCCTGAAGAACTCTGTTACAAAATGATGGTCATTCAAGACTAGGGTGATCCATGAAAGGCTGCACGTTTGGCTCGAATCATTGGGCACAAGGCCGTTCCCTGTAAGTTTTTCCCTGCCAATAGCCTCGGTTCCTGTGGAACCGTCTGGACTACCTTTCTCCAGCTTCTGGATAGGGGGGCAATTCATATGAACGTGCAACTTCCAACGGCCTTGCAGAATCTCCGCCTGCCATTGCGTCTCAAACTCTGGGACGGTCATGAGCTGGATCTGGGACCTGCGCCAAGCGTCACGATTGTCGTCAAGGACCCGCAACTGGTTTCCGACTTCACTCACCCCAGCCTCGACCTGCTGGGCAGCGCCTTTGTGGAAGGGCGGCTGGAACTGGAAGGCTCAATCAGCGAGGTCATCAGGGTCTGCGACGAGTTGACCCGCGCGCTGCTGGAAAACGAAGACTCCAGTTCTCCCGTTCGAACCCGGCACGACAAGGCCACCGATGCGGCATCGATTGCCTATCACTACGACCTGTCCAACAGTTTTTACCAGCTCTGGCTCGATCAGGAGATGGTCTATTCCTGCGCTTACTTCAAGACTGGCAGGGAGACGCTGGAGCAGGCGCAGCAGGACAAATTCCAGCATCTGTGCCGCAAGCTGCGTCTCAAGCCCGGCGAGTATCTGCTGGATGTGGGGTGTGGATGGGGCGGCCTGGCGCGTTTTGCAGCCCGCGAGTATGGCGTGAAAGTGTTCGGGATCACCTTGAGTCAGCAGCAGTTGGTGCTTGCCCGTGAACGGGTCAGTGCCGAAGGGTTGCAGGACAGGGTCGAGCTGCAATTGCTCGACTACCGCGATCTGCCTCAGGACCAGCGTTTCGACAAGGTGGTCAGTGTGGGGATGTTCGAACATGTAGGTCACGGCAACCTGCCGCTTTATACACAGTGTCTGTTCGGCGCCGTGAAGGAGGGCGGCCTGGTGATGAATCACGGCATCACGGCCCTGCATACCGATGGCAGGCCGGTGGGACGTGGTGCCGGTGAGTTTATCGACCGTTACGTGTTCCCCAATGGTGAGCTGCCGCATCTGGCGATGATCAGCGCGCATATCAGTGACGCCGGGCTGGAAATCGTCGACGTCGAAAGCCTGCGCCTGCATTACGCCAGGACCCTGGAGCACTGGAGCGCTCGCCTCGAGGCGCGCCTCAGCGAAGCCGCTGCTCTGGTGCCCGAACATACCTTGCGTATCTGGCGGCTGTATCTGGCCGGTTGTTCCTATGCCTTCGCCAGAGGCTGGATCAATCTGCACCAGATTCTGGCGGTCAAACCCTTTGCCGATGGCGGGCATGATTTGCCGCTGACCCGTGAGGACATCTATCGCTGACGCTACAGGATCGGCGAGATCAACCTTGCCACACGCATGCCCAACTGGTGCAGGTGGCGGGTTTCGCGGCTTTCCTCAAGGGATATCTCGTGGCTCAGGTTGAAGTCGTCAGTCAGCATGGCTTCAACCTCGCGAGCGAAATTCGTATCGACCGTCAGCAGCATCAGCTCGAAATTCAGCCGGAACGAACGGTTGTCCAGGTTGGCGCTGCCGATGGCGGTGATTTCGTTGTCCACCAGCACCACTTTCTGATGCAGGAACCCCGGTTTGTAGCGGAATACCCGCACGCCAGCCCGCACGGCATCGAAGGCGAACAGGGTAGATGCGGCGTAAACCACGTAGTGATCGGGGCGCGAGGGCAGCAGCAGCCGAACATCCACACCGCGTAACACCGCCAGACGCAAGGCTGCCGTCACGGCTTCGTCGGGTATGAAATAAGGGCTGGTGATCCACACTCGCTCGGTCGCCGCATGGATGGCTTCGACAAAAAACAGCGAGCAGGTTTCCTGAGCGTCGGCCGGACCGCTGGCCAGCAACTGGCACAACACGCCCTGTTCGGGAAAGGATTCGGGCAGGTTCATGGGCGGCAACTCACGGGTGGCCCAGAACCAGTCTTCGGCGAACGACTCCTGCAGGCAGGCCACCACTGGACCGATGACCTGCACATGGGTATCGCGCCAGGGCGACAGGGGCGGCTTGAGTCCCAGATATTCATCACCGACGTTGTGCCCGCCCAGATAGCCTTTCAGCCCATCGACCACCACGATCTTGCGGTGATTGCGGAAGTTGATCTGGAAGCGATTGAGCCAGCCACCATGGGTTGCAAAGGCTTTGATCTGTACGCCGCCTGCGCGCAGTGTCTCGCTGTAGGAAGCGGGCAGGGCATGACTGCCTATCCGGTCATAGAGCACGAAAATCTCCACGCCCTCGGCGGCCTTTTTCAGCAATAGGGTTTGCAGGCGGCGCCCGAGTTCATCGTCATGAATGATGAAGAACTGCACCAGAACCGTCTGCCGTGCCTGCTCGATGGCGGCGAACATGGCATCGAAACTTGCCTGGCCATTAATCAGCAGTTTGACCTCGTTATTGGCCAGAGCCGGCATGCGCCCGAGTCTGGGCATGGCGCGCAGTGAGGCATAGGCATCCGAGCGCCTTGCAGCTACGGCCTCTTCGATCCAGGGCCGCCAGTTCAGGTTGGCGATGGCGTTGCGCATTTCACTGTTGGCGTCGCGCCGGGCCTTGATATAGGCGTCGAACGAACTACGGCCAAAGACCAGATAAGGAATCAGGGTGAAGTACGGAATGAAAAACAGCGGCATCGCCCAGGCAATCGCGCCTTGCGCGGTGCGCACGGTCAGCAATGCATGGATGGCGGCAGCGGTACCCACCAGATGGATGAAAGCCAGGACGTAGCCAAAGAAATACGGGCTATGGAAATCCATACGTAAACAATGCTCCTCACTTTTGCGCCTATAACAGACCACAGCCGCTCGGGATTGTCGCTATTTTAATCGCGGTGCAACTGGTCAACGCTTCTGTCGTCTAAGATGCGTCGGCCCGCTCAGGCTTGTCTGGGCAATGTTCTTACGAGGATTTCTTAAATGAACAAACGCGCGTTGGCGTTGATGTTTTGTCTGGCAGCACCCGTGGCTCAAGCCCAGATGCTGCAACCGGGTTTGTGGGAGCTGACTTCCAGCAACATGCAAGTCGATGGTCAGGCGCTGCCGGATCTGCAACTGATGCTGGGCCAATTGAAGAACCTGCCCCCTGAGCAGCGCGCCATGATGGAACAGATGATGCAGAAGCAAGGCGTCACGCTGGGCGGGCAAGGCGTGCGATTCTGCCTGACCGAAGCGCAGGTCAAGTCGGACGATATTCCCCTGACCGATCCCAAATCCGGCTGTTCGCAGAAGATCACTGCTCGCAATGGCCAGACCTGGAACTTCCAGTTCAGTTGCCCCAAGGCTCAAGGCACCGGGCAGGCACAGTTTCTCAGTAATCGCGAGTTCACCACCAAGGTGGTCGGCACCTTCAATGCCACCGGCCAGCAACAGAACGGCAGCATGGATACTCGTGCCGTCTGGCTAGGGCCGCAGTGCGGTGCAGTCGCTCCACGGAGCTGATGACGTTCCACGTGGAACATTTTTCTTTTCGGTCATGTACTTACTGCCCGTAATCAGAGGATTCTCGTCGGTGCCAATCTTCATGTAAGGCTTCAAGTTTCACTTGTAACATGGTGTTATGTTATTACTATTGTTGCGGTGATACTTCATGAGCCGGGATGCTCGCCTTGTTTCGTGAGACCTGCCATGCACCGACGTCAAATCCTGCTCAACATGCTTCTGGCCAGCGCTGCGCTGGCCTTGCCTTTTGGGGCCAGTGCCACGCAGATCCGCAATGCACGGCTATGGCGCAGCGATGACAAGCTGAGGCTGGTGCTCGACCTGAGCGGGCCTGTGCAATACAAGACCTTCACCCTGGTTGCGCCTGACCGTTTGATCATCGATGTCACGGGCTCGCGGCTGACCGGGGATTTCAGCCAACTGGCGCTGGATCGTACGGTGATCAAGTCGATCCGTTCCGGGCATTACGGTCATGGCGACGACACCCGCATCGTGCTGGACCTCACGGCTCCTGTGCAGCTCAACAGTTTTCTGCTCGGGCCGGAAGGCGGGCAGGGCCATCGCCTGGTGCTGGACCTGAGTTCCACCGCCAGCGCGCCGGTGCAGATGGCTGCTGTCGCGCCGCCGCCTCCGGTTCAGGCCCAGGCCACGGATAAGGCTCACCCGAAGCGTGACATCATGGTGGTGGTCGATGCCGGGCATGGCGGCAAGGACCCTGGCGCTGTCGGTTCCCGAGGCGAGCGGGAGAAAGACGTTGTGCTGTCCATCGCCCAATTGCTGGCCAAACGTCTGAAGCGTGAAAAAGGTTTCGATGTGCGGTTGGTGCGCAACGATGACTTCTTCGTGCCTCTGCGCAAGCGCGTGGAGTTTGCCCACAAGTCCAAGGCCGACATGTTTATCTCGGTGCATGCCGATGCTGCGCCGCGTCTCACGGCTTCCGGCGCTTCGGTGTTCGCTCTGTCCGAAGGCGGCGCGACATCGGCGACGGCGCGCTTCATGGCTCAACGTGAAAACGGTGCCGACCTGCTGGGCGCTACTTCGCTGCTCAACCTCAAGGACAAGGACCCGATGCTGGCTGGCGTCATTCTCGACATGTCGATGAACGCCACCATCGCCGCCAGCCTGCAACTGGGCCATACCGTACTGGGCAGTCTGGAAGGCATTACCACGCTGCATCAGAAGCGCGTGGAACAGGCCGGGTTCGCGGTGCTCAAGTCACCGGATGTGCCGTCGATCCTGGTGGAAACCGGTTTCATCTCCAACAGTCGCGACAGTCAGCGGCTGGTGACGGCGCGTCATCAGCAGGCCGTGGCCGACGGTTTGTTCGAGGGTTTGCAGCGTTACTTCCAGCGCAACCCGCCGCTGGATTCCCACATGGCCTGGGTTCAGGAACAGAAGAAACAGGCCCAGGCCTGATGCGGCTCAGTGGCAGCCACTCAGGCGGCTGCACGTGATCTTGCTGCGTGTGCCGTCGGAACTGGACACCCGGGTGATGGTGGTCCAGCCGACGCGCTGGATGGTGCCGATCCAGGCATCGCCGTTGGAGGCCAGGCCGGTGAAGAAGGTCAACTGATCGAACCGGCTGTTGGTCTGCGCCCAGCGCTTCTTGCCTATGACTTCATAGCCCCGCAAATACGTGGTCGAACCCGCTGTGGCAACGCTGTAGCCATTGCCTTGCGCATCGCTGCACGCCAGCAGGGTCGCGCTGCGGGTGCAGGTCGCCATATCCACGCTGGGTGGCCGCGGGCCTGCCGCCAGGGTTTGCGCGCTGATCAATATCAGTAACGTGAACAAGCCTTTTGAAATGTGTTTCACGCAGACGCCCTTTGTCGAACGGGTTGGCAATTTTGTATCGTTATACTATAACATTGTCGGGTGATTAGAGCTGGCTGCCAAGGTGTCGATAACAGACCCGGTGCAGCCTACATCAACAAGGTGCAAGCCTTGCAACCTGGCCCGAGAATCCTGATGTCGAATCGTTTGCCTGTTACCGTTCTGTCCGGTTTTCTTGGAGCCGGGAAAAGTACCCTTCTCAATCATGTGCTGCGCAATCGCGAGAATCTGCGGGTCGCCGTTATCGTCAACGATATGAGCGAGATCAACATCGATGGCGGCGAAGTCCAGCGCGATGTCAGCCTGAACCGGGCTGAAGAGAAGCTGATCGAGATGAGCAACGGCTGCATCTGCTGCACCTTGCGCGAAGACTTGCTCGAAGAAGTCAGCCGTCTGGCTCAGGATGGGCGCTTCGATTACCTGCTGATCGAATCCACGGGCATTTCCGAACCCCTGCCGGTGGCCGAAACCTTTACCTTCCGCGATGAAGCGGGCAATAGCCTGGCGGACATGGCACGCCTGGACACCATGGTGACCGTGGTCGATGGCGTCAACTTCATGCTCGATTATCAGGCTTCCGAAAGCCTGGCGACCCGCGGTGAAACCCTGGGCGAAGACGATGACCGCTCGATTACCGACCTGCTGATCGAGCAGATCGAGTTTGCGGATGTGATCCTGCTCAGCAAGATCGACCTGATCAGCTCCAGCGAACGCGAAGAATTGATGGCCATCCTCAAGCGCCTCAATGCCCATGCCGAGATTGTGCCGATGGTCATGGGCCAGGTGCCGCTGTCGACCATCCTCAACACCGGTCGTTTCGACTTCGAGCGTGCTTCCCAGGCGCCGGGCTGGCTCAAGGAAATGCGCGGCGAGCATGTTCCTGAAACCGAGGAATACGGCATCGCTTCCACGGCTTACCGGGCGCGTCGGCCTTTCCATCCGGAGCGCTTCTTCAGCTTTATCGACCGGCCATGGATCAATGGCAAGTTGCTGCGCTCCAAGGGCTTCTTCTGGCTGGCGAGCAAATACAAGGATGCCGGTAGCTGGTCCCAGGCTGGCGGCCTGATGCGTCACGGCTTTGCGGGCCGCTGGTGGCGCTTCGTGAGTCGCGCACACTGGCCTCAGGATCAGGAGAACATTATGTCGATCATGGACAACTGGTCGCCTGAAACCGGTGATTGCCGCCAGGAACTGGTTTTCATCGGGCAAAACATCGATTTCGCCCAGCTCACAGCTGAGCTGGATGCCTGCCTGCTCACCGATGACGAACTGGCCATGGGTGCGGAAAGCTGGCGCTTGCTGCCCGACCCGTTCGGCGACTGGCACGCCGAGGAGGCCGCCTGATGCTTGCTCCGGTCTTGAAGTTCCAGCCCCGCGCCCGTCAGGTGCAGGGCAATACCCCCGAAGTGCTGGGGCAAGTGCTGGAGGACGGCGTCAACCTGTCGGTCTGGCAGCGTCAGTTGCCTGCGCATATCGAGGACTTCGGCGCCTTGCTGCTGTCCTTGAACGAGCCGTTGTCGGAGTCCATGACCCTGGACGTGCAGGGCGGCGATGTCGAACCCAATCTGCAAGGCCTGGCTTCGGGCTATGCCGACCTGCAGGGTTATGACGGATTCATCGCAGATGTGTCGTGGCTGGTCAGCGCCTATGCCTGCCTGCTGGGCGCCGAGTGCGTCGGTCTGCGCCTGCGTGCGCTGGACAAGGCCATGTGCCCGCGCTTTCACGTCGATCACGTGCCGGTGCGGCTGGTCACCACCTATGCCGGGATCGGCAGCCAGTGGCTCAAGGAAAACGCCATCGACCGCAAGCAACTTGGCAGCCCTGAAGCGGAACCGCAGGACCCGGATCGAATCCAGCAGATCGATTGCGGCGCAGTGGCCTTGCTCAAGGGCGAGCGCTGGAGTGGCAACGAAGGGCTGGGGCTGGTGCATCGTTCGCCGCAACTGGAGCGCAACGAGCGTCGCCTGATTCTGACGCTGGACTGGCTAGCTTAATCAGGCGTCAGCCATTTGCCCTTGCTTTGCCCCTCGCAAAACGGCTTGAGATAAAGCGCGTCGCTGGCGATGCCGTAATAGTGGATATTCTCGTGATAGGGCATATTGGCGACCTGTGCGTTGCTGCAGATGCCAAAGGCGCCGGCCGGGCAGCTTTCCGAGAAGGTCACTTCTGTTTTCTGGCCTGCCAGCTGCGGTTTGCAGAAGCCGTCGCGAAACAGGTCTTTCGGGATATTCAGGTTTTCCTGACAGACTTTGACGTCTAACCTCTCAGCCTGGCTGTGCACCAGACACGCCTGGGCCCATACCTTGCCGGATGTCATTGCCAGCAGCATCAACGCCAATCGAACGGGCAGCCCCAGGGCTCGCATTGTCAGCTTTCCTTCATCATTGTTTGCAAACGACACTCTCAGAAGCGACTCCAGATGCTGCAGAACATCCCGACCCATGTGATCGGTGGCCCGCTGGGCGCCGGCAAGACCAGCCTGATCAAGCACCTGCTGAGCCAGAAACCGGCCGATGAGCGCTGGGCGGTGCTGATCAACGAGTTCGGCCAGATCGGTCTGGATGCTGCGCTCCTGAGCGTGGATGCCGATGGTATCGCACTTGGCGAAGTGGCTGGCGGCTGCCTGTGTTGCGTCAACGGCGTTCCGTTTCAGATCGGTCTTGGGCGGTTGCTGCGCAAGGCGCGGCCCGACCGATTGTTCATCGAGCCTTCAGGCCTTGGCCATCCGCTGCAACTCATGGCTCAGTTGCGACAGGCGCCCTGGCTGGGCGTGCTCAGTGTTCAGCCTGGCGTGATGGTGCTGGACGCCATGAGCATGGCGGCAGGCCAGCCGCTACCGGCCACCCAGCAGGACGCGCTGGCGGAGGCGGGGCTGGTGGTGATGAACAAGGCACAGACTGTCGACCAAGCATCCCGTCAGCGGCTGGTCGAGGCATTGCCGGAACATTCGCTGGTCTGGGTCGAGCAAGGGCAGCTCGAATTGGCTCACTTGCCGGGCTTTGCACAGCGAAGTGCTGTGGATAACCGCGCTGTGGATAACCTCGTTCTGCCCCGAAGTCTCGGGCAACTGCCTGCCGTGTGGGCTGATCCGAAGGAACCGATCTGCCTGAGCCAGGAGAGTGCGGAGGGCTGGAGTATCGGTTGGCGCTGGCATCCTTCCCGGCAATTTGACCTTGCGACGTTGGGGCAGTGGCTGGAAAGCCTTGCCTGGCGGCGTGCGAAGATGGTTATCCACAGTCCCGAAGGCTGGTTTTCAGCCAATTGCCTGGAGGGCTCGCGCCTTGAATGGCAAGGCAGCGAGTGGCGTCAGGATTCGCGTCTGGAACTGATCTTCCAGACGCCGCAGGACAGCATCACGCTTCAGGCGCAACTGGCTCACTGCTTGCGCTGTTGATGAGTCTCGCGCCACTTGTTCATTTCGATGATTTCAGCGCCAGGTGGTGGCGTTTTAATTTCAAACGGGTAGGGTGCGAGTTCGATCTGCGCCGAATGGGCACCGAACATGGTGATAGTGCCCGGATGACGCTGTTCGCCGGTGACCGTGAACTCGAAGCCGTAGACACGTGCCAGACGCTTGTGGCCTTGGGCATCACGGATGAACGCCAGGCGTCGCAGTGCGACATTGCCGTCCAGCAATTCCAGATCGAGCCGGGCACAATGCTGTTTGACACGCTCCAGCGCTCGCTCGCGCAGACCGTGGGCATGCCACAACCAGGCTGCCGCACTTGCGAACAGCATCAGCACGAAAATGTTTCCCAGGGTCAGCATGGCAGAGTGCTCCTACTCAGGAGTCTTCAGCTTAACTGCCCTAAGTGATTTACAGCCATACTGCGCGACTTAAATTTCTTATTACTGCATTTGCATCGTGTTCAGGATCCTCCCATGAAACGTACACCTCACTTGCTCGCCATCCAGTCTCACGTGGTATTCGGCCACGCAGGCAACGGCGCAGCGGTGTTCCCCATGCAGCGTATCGGGGTCAATGTCTGGCCGCTCAACACGGTCCAGTTCTCCAATCACACCCAATACAAGCAATGGACGGGCGAAGTGCTGGCTCCCCAGCAGATCCCGGCGCTGATCGAAGGTATCGCGGCCATTGGTGAGCTGGGCAACTGTGACGCCGTGCTGTCCGGTTACCTGGGCAGTGCGGCGCAGGGCAGGGCGATTCTGACGGGTGTGGCGCGTATCAAGGCGGCCAATCCCAAGGCGCTGTACTTGTGCGACCCGGTCATGGGACATCCCGAGAAGGGCTGCATCGTTCCGGCAGACGTCAGTGATTTTCTCCTGGAAGAAGCCGCAGCCGTTGCGGACTTCATGTGCCCGAACCAGCTGGAACTGGACAGCTTTTCTGGCCGCAAGCCTGAATCCCTGCTCGATTGCCTGGCCATGGCGCGGGCGTTACTGGCACGAGGCCCCAAGGCTGTGGTGGTCAAACACCTGGACTATCCCGGCAAGGCGGCCGACGGTTTTGAAATGCTGCTGGTGACCGCCGATGCCAGTTGGCACCTGCGTCGTCCGTTGCTGGCCTTTCCACGTCAGCCGGTGGGCGTGGGTGATCTGACGTCGGGGTTGTTCCTGGCGCGTGTGCTGTTGGGTGACGATCTGGTCGCGGCTTTCGAATTCACGGCTGCGGCGGTGCATGAAGTGCTGCTGGAAACCCAGGCCTGTGGCAGCTATGAGCTGGAACTGGTGCGGGCGCAGGACCGGATTGCTCATCCGCGAGTGCGGTTTGAGGCGGTGCGGTTGATCAGTTAAGGCATACCTGTCACTTGTGGGAGGGGCCTTGGCCGCGACGACTTGCTTACAGGCAACACATTTTCAGCGCCTGAAAGCTGGCTGTCGCGGCCAAGGCCCCTCCCACGGATTGTGACCTTGCCTCTTAACTGATCAGCAATTAAGGCGCTTCTTCCTTGATTTCCTGATAACGCTTTTCCAGTTCCTGGCGAATCTGGCGGCGTTGCTGGGCCTGGATGAAGCGGCGCTTGCCTTCGGCGGTTTCCGGCTCCAGTGGCGGGACGCTGGCCGGTTTGCGGTTGTCATCCACCGCGACCATGGTGAAGAAGCAACTGTTGCTGTGGCGGACCGAGCGCTCGCGGATGTTTTCGGTCACGACCTTGATCCCGACCTCCATCGAGGTATTGCCGGTGTAGTTCACCGAGGCCAGGAAGGTCACCAGTTCACCGACGTGAACCGGCTCGCGGAAAATCACCTGATCCACGGACAGCGTCACCACGTAGCGACCGGCATAACGGCTGGCGCAGGCGTAAGCGACTTCATCCAGGTACTTGAGCAACGTACCGCCATGCACATTGCCAGAGAAGTTGGCCATGTCCGGGGTCATCAATACAGTCATCGACAGCTGGGCGTTTCCGGGTTCCATAGCGTACTCACACGGTCAAGGTCATCATGAGTGGCGCCTTATGCTGGCGCTCACGAGGGTGGTTCAACTACCTGCAACAGACAGTTATCGGGACGCTGGCGGAGTGAATGCCGTCACGCTTGAGGTCTATCTGTTTCCATATATTGCACCGGCTTTCTCTCGACGGGTGCAGTGTTACTCTCCCAAAACCCGTGGATCGGGTTTTTTCTTACGCTTTTCGTAGCGTTTTATTGATGCAACTTCCGACTTTTCAGCTTCGCTGGCTATTCGGGAGCTTCAGGCATCATTTATCAAAAAGGAGCCACACCCATGCATGCCGTCAATTTTATCCAGGATTTGGCAGTGATCATGCTGGTGGCGGGTGTGGTGACCATTCTCTTCCATCGCCTCAAGCAGCCGGTGGTGCTGGGCTATATCGTTGCCGGCTTCATCATTGGTCCGCATACCCCGCCAGTCGGGCTGATCCATGACGAAGACACCATCAAGACCCTCGCAGAGCTCGGGGTGATTTTCCTGATGTTCTGCCTGGGGCTGGAATTCAGCCTGCGCAAGCTGTTCAAGGTCGGAGCCACGGCGTTCATCGCGGCTTTTCTCGAAATTGCCCTGATGATCTGGATCGGCTACGAAATCGGCCAGTTCTTTGGCTGGAAAACCATGGATTCGCTGTTCCTGGGCGCGATCCTGGCGATTTCCTCGACCACCATCATCGTCAAGGCGCTCAATGACCTGAAGATGAAGAACCAGCACTTTGCCCAGCTGATTTTCGGGGTGCTGATCGTCGAAGACATCCTCGGCATCGGCATCATCGCCTTGCTGTCGGGGATCGCGGTCAGTGGCTCGGTGAGTTCCGGCGAGGTCTTCTCCACGGTCGGCAAACTGTCGTTGTTCATGATCGTGGCCCTGGTGATCGGCATTCTGCTGGTGCCGCGCCTGCTGTCTTACGTCGCGAAGTTCGAAAGCAACGAAATGCTGCTGGTGACGGTGCTTGGCCTGTGCTTCGGTTTCTGCCTGCTGGTGGTGAAGCTGGAATACAGCATGGTGCTGGGGGCCTTCCTGATCGGCGCGATCATGGCCGAATCCCGCCAGTTGGTGAAGATTGAGCGGCTTATCGAACCCATTCGCGACATGTTCAGCGCCATCTTCTTCGTCGCCATTGGTCTGATGATCGACCCGAAAGTCCTGTTGGAATATGCCTGGCCCATCGCGCTCATTACCGTCGCCGTGGTGCTCGGCAAGATGCTGTCCTGCGGGCTCGGGGCTTTCATTGCCGGTAACGATGGGCGGACCTCGCTGCGCGTCGGCATGGGGCTGTCACAGATTGGCGAATTTTCCTTCATCATCGCGGCGCTGGGCATGACCTTGCAGGTCACCAGCGATTTTCTCTATCCCGTGGCGGTGGCGGTTTCGGCTATTACCACGCTGCTGACCCCTTACCTGATTCGCGCCGCCGACCCGCTGTCGCTGCAACTGGCGTCCATCGTGCCAGGGCGCGTGGCGCGGGTGTTCAACATGTACGGCGAATGGCTGCGCAGCATTCAGCCTCAAGGGCAGGGCGCCGTGCTGGCGTCGATGATCCGGCGGATACTGCTGCAGGTCGGGGTCAACCTGGCGCTGGTGATAGCGATCTTCTTCAGCGGTGGTTATTTCGCCGGACGTATCGGCGCTTACATGAGTGAGTGGGTCAGCGATGTAGGTCAGCAGAAGGCCTGGATCTGTGGGGCGGCATTGCTGCTGTCGCTACCTTTCCTGATTGCGGCGTACCGCAAGCTCAAGGCGCTGTCGATGCTGCTGGCGGAGATGGGCGTGAAGCCTGAAATGGCCGGAAGGCATACCGTGCGGGTTCGCAAGGTGGTAGCGGAGGTGATTCCGCTGTTGTCGCTGGTGGTGATCTTCATTCTGCTGGCTGCTCTGTCGGCGAGCATTCTGCCGACAAGCGAGTTGTTGCTGGTGATCGTGCTGATTGCGGCGGTGGTTGCAGCATTGCTGTGGCGCTGGTTCATCCGCGTGCATACGCGGATGCAGATTGCCCTGCTGGAAACCCTGGGCAACAACAATCAGGAGTCGTCCGGGCATTGAGCCCGGCGATACCTGTGTGCGGGGTGTCTCAGCTTTCCAGCCAGACGTCCCGTGCCCAGTGCCAGACAGATTCCCAGTTCTCTTCGGTCACCAGCTCTTCTTCGCCGGACCAGAGCACTACGGTGCCATCTTCTTCGACGCAATAATAATCGTCGCCGTCCTGGCAGATCGGGATCAGTTCACGAGGCACACCCAGATCCCAGGCGGTCGCGGCGACGTCCGGCAGATAGGTGTGTGACTGAGGGTCGGTAACGGTGACGGGCTCAAGGCTGCCATACACGACGTCGCTGACGGTCAGAAGGAATTCCTTGAAGACGTAGGGAATATTGATAAACAGCTGTTCCTCGATCTCGACGAGCTGATCTTCGTCAGGCAGTTCGAGGGGAACCGGAACCGGCTCGTTTTGTTCACGCAATTGTTCGATGACTTCTTCCACGACATGGGTCCTCTAAGCTTGATGGCGCGGGTTATACAGTAGCCTAAAGCTTTTCTCAAAATAACTACCCGATCGGATAGGCTCTGTACGAAAAATCCTGGTCTGTCTGCTTTCAATTCACATCAAGCGTGGGACCTTTCAGACTTGCATTTGTTAGCTGCGGGTGACTAATAAATAAAAACCCCGGAACAAGTCCGGGGTTCTGTGCTGCTGGATGTGCCTGGGGATCAGCCGTTCTGGCGAATACCGGCAACCAGCCAGGGTTGGTTGTCGCCCTGAGCGCGTTCCATGTTCCAGCTTTCACTGAACACTTCGCCCTGGTCAAAGCGCGAAGTCTTGGAGACGCCGGAGAAGGTCAGGGTCGCGATGGTCTTGTCGGCACGATCATCCACACCTTCCAGCTGGACGTTCAGGTTGTCGATGTAGGTCGACTGGAAGCCGTCGCCCAGATCGGCACGTTCCTTTTTCAGGAATTGCAGCATCTGTGGTGTCACGAACTCGGCGATCTTGTCCATTTCGTTCGCATCCCAGTGCTGCTGCAGCGACTGGAAGTGGCTGCGGGCGGCTTCCAGGAAGCGCTCTTCGTTGAACCAGGCCGGAGCGTTGATGACCGGAGCCGCAGGAGCCGAAGACGCGCCACCGAAGATCGAGTTCTGCGCGGGCTGTCTGGTTTCACGCTGGTAAGGAGCACCGGCACCGGCCATTTTCGGCTGTTGCTGCTGACGACGACGCGCAATGAAGCGGAAGATCAGGAAGGCGATGAGGCCCATGATCAGGATGTCGAAGATCTGCAGGCCGTTGAAGCCGTCACCCATGAACATTGCAGCCAGCAGGCCACCGGCAGCGATACCGGCCAATGGGCCCAGCCAGCGAGACGCGCCACTGGCAGCGGCAGCCGGACGACCGGCAGCGTTAGGAGCAGCAGCCGGAGTGGCCGGAGCGGCCTGGCGTGCCTGGTGCGACGGTGCCGAGCCCATGCTCTTGCCACCACCGAAACGTGCGGCGTTCACATCCAGACTCATGGTGAGTCCGATGCACAGCGCCAGAGCCATGCTTAGAAAACGTTGCATAAGGGTATTCCCGTTGTATGAATGCATGCGCGCCATGTTGCACAGGAGGGCAGTCGATGGCTAGTGCGTTAATGTTTCGGACTTTTGCATGAGGTCCGTAAGACCTGTCTATTTGGGCGGTAGGAGGGGAAATAAAGAGTTGTAGGAATTTTCTTCCACTACCTCGATAGGGGGAGTGCCGATCAGTCCGGGCGATAAATTACCTTGTGGGAGGCAGCTTGCTGGCGACTTCAGCGTACAACCGCAGAATATCTGCCGGTTTTCAGGCCTTTTTCGCCAGCAAGCTGCCTCCCACAGGTTTTGTTTGTGGCTTAGATGGGCACCAGCTTCGCATAACCCATCATCAGCCACTTGCTGCCTTCGGAGAAGTTGACCTGCACCCTGGCCTGGGCGCCGGAGCCTTCGAAGTTCAGGATCACGCCTTCACCGAATACGGCGTGCTGCACGTGCTGGCCCAGCGTGAACTGGGTTTCGGGGATGCCGGTGCCATTGAACAGGCTGCTGTTGCTGACTTTCTGGGTACCACCGAAAGGACGGCTGACGCTATTGGACAGGCGCACTTCCTGGATCAGGGTCGGCGGAATCTCGCGAACGAAACGGGACACCTTGTTGTAGGTCTCGCTGCCATACAGGCGACGGGTTTCTGCGTAGGTGATCACCAGCTGTTGCATGGCGCGGGTGATGCCGACGTAGGCCAGGCGGCGTTCCTCTTCCAGACGGCCCGGCTCTTCCAGGCTCATCTTGTGCGGGAACAGCCCTTCTTCCATGCCCACCAGGAACACATGAGGGAATTCCAGGCCCTTGGCGCTGTGCAGGGTCATGAGCTGAATGCTGTCTTCGTGCTCCTGAGCCTGGGTGTCGCCCGCTTCGAGTGACGCATGGCCGAGGAAGGCCGCCAGCGGGGTCAGCTCTTCGTCATCTTCATTGTTCTCGAAGTTGCGCGCAGCGCTGACCAGTTCCTCAAGGTTTTCCACCCGGGCCTGACCTTTCTCACCTTTTTCCTGTTGGTGATAAGTGATCAGCCCCGACTGCTCGATGACGGTCTGTGTCATCAGGTGCAAGGGCATTTCCATGACCTTGGCCGAAAGGTTTTCGATCAGTTCGATGAACCCGGTCAATGCACTGGCAGCGCGGCCGGTCAGGCCTTTGTTGGCCACCAGCTGACGCATCGCTTCCCACATGGAAATGTCGGTGTGGCGTGCATGCTCGCGAATCGCCTCGACCGTCTTCTCGCCAATGCCCCGTGCTGGAACGTTGATGACACGCTCCAGCGCTGCATCGTTGCCACGGCCTTCCAGCAGGCGCAGATACGCCATGGCGTTCTTGATCTCGGCACGCTCGAAGAATCGCTGGCCGCCGTAGATGCGATAAGGAATGCGCTCGCGCAGCAAGGCTTCTTCCAGCACCCGCGACTGGGCGTTGGAGCGATAGAGGATTGCGATATCGTTGCGCGACAGGCCGGTCTTCAAGGCGCTTTCAATGGTTTCGACCACGTAGCGCGCTTCGTCGTGTTCGTTGAAGGCGGCATACAGGTTGATCAGCTCGCCATCGCCCACATCGGTCCACAGCTCTTTGCCCAGGCGACCGCTGTTGTTGACGATCAGACCGTTGGCAGCCTTGAGGATGCTGGCCGTCGAGCGGTAGTTCTGCTCCAGACGGATGACTTCGGTGTCGGGGAAGTCCGACGAGTACTGGTGAATGTTCTCGATCTTCGCGCCACGCCAGCCATAGATGGACTGGTCGTCGTCGCCCACCACCATGAGGCTGTCGCCGCCCTGGGCCAGCAGTCGCAACCAGGCGTACTGCACGGCGTTGGTGTCCTGGAATTCGTCCACCAGAACATGACGGAAGCGCCGCTGGTAATGCGCCAGCAGGCCGGGATGATCGCGCCAGAGGTCCAGCGCACGCAGCAGCAGTTCGGAGAAGTCGATGACGCCGGCGCGCTGGCAGGCGACTTCATAGGCTTCGTAGATCGACTTCATGGTGCCCAGGAACAGATCGCCGCTGGCCTGGATGTGTTTGGGGCGCAGGCCTTCGTCTTTCTGGCCGTTGATGAACCACTGTGCCTGACGTGCCGGCCAGCGCTGTTCGTCCAGTCCCAGCTCGCGGATCACGCGCTTGACCAGACGCTGCTGGTCGTCGCTGTCCAGAATCTGGAACGTCTGCACCAGCCCGGCTTCCTGCCAGTGCGCTCGCAGCAGGCGGTGTGCCAGGCCGTGGAAGGTGCCGACCCACATGCCTGCCGGGCTGATGCCCATCAGTTGCTCGATGCGATGACGCATCTCGGCTGCGGCCTTGTTGGTAAACGTCACCGACAGGACCGAATGCGGGGAGGCTTGCTCGACCTGCATCAGCCATGCGATGCGATGCACCAGCACACGGGTTTTGCCGGAACCAGCGCCGGCCAGGACCAACTGACGACCCAGGGAGGCAGCTACGGCCTGACGCTGGGCATCGTTGAGGGAATTGAGAAGGAGAGAGAGATCATCGCGCATCGACGCATTCTAGGGTGCCGCGCCATGGCGGGCAAACCATGCTTTGTCATGGGTAATAAAAAAGCCGCCGATGCTGACGATCGGTCATGTCCGACCTCGAGAGGCATCCGCTGTGCCGAAGTTGTGCGGAACAGCGCTGAAAGTCACAGTTTTATGGTGGCGGCAGTTTGGTCTGGCCCAGCGCTTGTGTATGCTCGACACATGCCAAGGTCTTATCAAATACAAGAACCCCGTCATGCCTTTCAGCTTCAGTGCCCACGATGCTTCTGACACCAGCCGGCGGGCCATTCGCAAGAAGTTCGCGACCCGGTTGAGGGTCGAGCGCACGCGCATGCTTTATCAGGGTTCATTGCTGCCGACCCTGTTCATGTTCATCAGTGGTCTGGTCTGCGCATGGCTGCTCTGGAGTCCTGAGCGCTACATGCTGGTCAGTATCTGGCTGATCTGGCTGGCGGTGCTTGTGGGCCTGCGGATCATTCAGGTTGCAGCGTTTCGCGCTGCATCTCCCGAGCGTCAGGCACAACCGGTCTGGCGGCGGATGTTTCTGCTTGGCGCGGTGGTCAGCGGTCTGACCCTGGCCTGCGCAGCCATGGCGCTGGTGCCCGTGACCAGTTTCGAGCAGCAGGCCTGGGTGTTCGGCATGATCGGCGGCGCAACCCTGTGCGCCAGCGTGGCCTATGCCGTCAGCCTCACGGCGTTTCTCACCTTCAGCCTGTCGTGTCTGTTACCTCCCATCGCCTATCTGTTTATGGGCGGCGACGTGCCTTTGCGTGGCTGGGGCTGGCTGGGTCTGATTCTATTGTTTGCCCTGATTGTGGTGGCCTGGCAGATCAATCGCCTGATACTGCGCAGCCTGTTGCAGCGTTTTCAGAACCAGGCCCTGATCGAGCATTTGCAGCAGGCTCGGGCCAAGGGCGATGAACTCAATGAAATTCTGGGCCGTGAGGTCGAGCAGCGTCGTCAGGCCGAGCACAGTCTGCGCGAGGCGCAGGCCGGGCTTGAGGAGCGTGTGGCGCAGCGCACCCTGGAGCTTGAAGCCGCCAATCTGGCCTTGAGCAAAAGCCCGCCGCGTCTGGCCGAGAAGGTTTTCGATGCGGTCAGCGAAAGCATCATGATTTTCGACCCGCAGTACCGGATTCTCACCATCAATCAGGCGTTCTCCAGGCTCACGGGCTATACGCCTGAAGACGTGGTGGGACGTCAGGTCATGGATATCGCCAGCAGCCTCGATGCCCGCCGTCACTTCCAGGCCATTCACCACGCACTGGAACAGACCGGAAGCTGGCAGGGCGAACTGGTTGAGGCGCGCAAGAACGGCGAGTTGTACCCGCAATGGCTGCAAATGACTGTAGTGCGCGATATTGCAGGCAATGTCAGCCATATTGTCGGCTTCTTTACGGATCTGTCGGCCAACCGCGAATCCGAAGAGCGTATGCGCTACCTCACGCATTTCGATGAGTTGACCGGTCTGGCCAATCGCTCGCAGTTCAAGGAGCGCCTGCGCGAAGCGAATCTGCGGGTGCGTCAGGGCGGAAGAAGCCTGGCGCTGCTGCATATCAACCTGGATCGTTTCAAGCTGCTCAACGAGAGCCTGGGCCATGAAGTCGCCGATCAGTTGCTCAAGCATGTTGCCCGCCGCCTGATCAGCGCCATGCCGGAGGCGGACACCATTGCGCGTCTGTCCGGCGATGAATTTGCCGTGCTGTTCGATGCCTATGCCAACCTTTCCAGTCTGGCGCGTGTTACCAGCCGCTTGTTGAGCAAGCTGCGTACGCCTCTGTCGGTGGCGGGTAACGAGTTGGTCATCAGTGCTTCGGTGGGTATCAGCCTGCTGCCGGACTCTGCCCGTGAAGTCTCGGCACTGGTGAGTCAGGCCAATATGGCGATGCGGCATGCCAAGCATCTGGGCGGCAACAACTTCCAGTTCTTCACCGAAAGCCTGCGGGCCAGCACGCTGGAGCGCCTGCAACTGGAAATCCAGCTGCGCAAAGCCATTGAAGAGCACCAGTTGCAAGTCTTCTATCAACCCAAGATGCTGCTGGAAAATGGCCGTCTGGATGCGGCCGAAGCCCTGGTGCGCTGGCGTCACCCGACGCGGGGCATGGTGCCGCCGGGCGAGTTCATTGGTCTGGCCGAAGAAACCGGCCTGATTGCCGACATCGGCGAGTTCGTGCTGCGCCAGGCCTGCTGGCAGGCTTGTGAGTGGCAGCGTCAGGGCTTTGAGCCGATCCGGGTTTCGGTCAACCTTTCGGTGCATCAGTTGCGGCAGGGCAAGCTGGTCAGTCTGGTGAGGCAGGTCCTGGACGAGACGGGGCTGGCGCCGCATTTGCTGGAGCTGGAGCTGACCGAAAGCCAGTTGCTGGACAGCGTCGAACACATCATCGCGACCTTTCAGCAGTTGCGTGAGCTGGGCGTCAAACTGGCCATCGACGACTTTGGCACCGGCTACTCTTCATTGAGTTATCTCAAACGCTTCCCGGTGGACTACGTAAAGATTGATCAAGCGTTTATTCGTGGCCTGGATGACGGCACGGAAGATGCGGCAATTACCCAGGCGATCATCGCCATGGCTCAC
This sequence comes from Pseudomonas lijiangensis, assembly GCF_018968705.1. Classification (NCBI taxonomy): domain Bacteria; kingdom Pseudomonadati; phylum Pseudomonadota; class Gammaproteobacteria; order Pseudomonadales; family Pseudomonadaceae; genus Pseudomonas; species Pseudomonas lijiangensis. The sequence continues at coordinate 5,762,531 of NZ_CP076668.1, read as the reverse complement.
AGCCTGGGGCTCAAGGTCGTGGCCGAAGGTGTGGAAAACGAGAAACAACTGGAGTTTCTGAAGGCGCAGGGTTGCGATGAGGTTCAGGGCTATCTGATCAGTCGACCGCTCGAAGCGTCGATGATGGAGGGGATGTTGAGCCTGGCCCGGCCATAGTGGCAGCGTTCCAAAATGTAGGATTATTCCCACAAAAACGGAAGATTTGTCATTCAATGGCTTGTGTATGACGTTCAGGGCTCGTTTAACTGGGCGGCTCGCAGGTCATGTAGTATAACTACAAGAAAGCTACAACCCGCCCACCGCATCATTAGCGAGTCTGCCTCTTGAATCTGCTGCAACACATCGCCCAGTCACGTAATCTGCTGCGCAAGTCGGAGCTCAAGGTAGCCGACCATGTGCTGCTTGACCCTGCGGCCGTGATGCACAGTTCCATGGCTGACCTGGCCCACAGCGTCGGGATCAGTGAGCCGACCATCGTGCGCTTCTGTCGCGCCATCGGCTGTACGGGCTTTCAGGACCTCAAGCTCAAGCTGGCGCAGAGCCTTGCAGCCGGAGCGAGTTTCGGTCAGTTCGCGATTCACGAAGACGATTCGGTTGCCGATTACAGCCTGAAGATTTTCGACACCACCCTGCACACCTTGATGGAAGTGCGTGAAAACCTCGATCCCCATGCCTTGCAACTGGCCGTGACCGCCATGGCGGGCGCCAATCGTGTGGAGTTCTATGGTTTCGGTGCGTCGGGTGCGGTAGCGGCCGATGCCCAGCACAAGTTCTTCCGTCTGTTGTTGAGCGCTGCGGCTTATTCAGACCCGCACATGCAGGCCATGTCGGCAGTGACCTTGAAGCCGACCGACGTCGCGGTGTGTATTTCCCAGTCCGGTCGCTCCAAGGATCTGCTGATTTCGGCGAATCTGGTTCGCGAAAGCGGCGCCACACTCATCACGCTTTGCCCCAGCCAGACGCCTCTGGCCGAGCTGTCGTCGGTCAATCTGGCCATCGATGTGCATGAAGACACTGAAATCTACACGCCGCTGACTTCGCGTATCGCGCACCTGGTGGTCATCGATGTGCTGGCGATGGGTGTTGCCATGGCTCGCGGCCCGAGTCTGGTCAACCACCTCAAGAGCGTCAAGCGCAGTCTGCGCAGCCTGCGGTTGTCCCCCAAGTCGGTTAAAGCCCACGAGGACTGAAGGGCGCCAACCTTCATCAACTTGTCATGCATTCGCCGTCTGAGCGTCATGCCCCGGCGTCACTCTGTACTCCCGCAACGTACTGGGAGACAGGATATGGCTCGGCATTACGATGACTTACCCAACAGCACCGTCAAGACTCGTCGTCAGCAGGAAGACCAGCGCCGCATGGAGTTTCGTCGCGCGATTGAAAGTTACTGCGAAGCGCGGCAGCTCAATCAGGACCTCTGCGATTACATGGACAGCATGACCGGCAATCACTGGCAGGCTAGCCAGCCGTCCGTGGACGACCGTCGAAGCGCTCGACAAGCTGGCTGATCTGCGCACGTTCGGTGCGGATGAACGCAAGGAATGCGTGAGCCACGGGAGACAGGCGTTTATCCCTGGCTTGTACCACGCACCAGCTGCGATAAAGCGGCAACTCGGCCACTGGCAGCTCCTTGAGGGCACCGGTGGCGAGCTCCGCGCAGACGGCGTGACGGGTGAGCAGCGCCACTCCAAGTCCTGCCACCACGCATTCGCGCTGCGCTTCGCTGGATGACACTTCCTGTGTCTGGGTGAAATGCACGCGCTTTTCCTTGAAGTATTCCTCGCACGCTCTGCGGGTCCCCGAACCTGCTTCGCGAATCAGCAGCGGCCAGGGTTCCAGGTCTTTGAGGCTCAGTTGTTCCTGCTTGCTAAGAGGATGGCTGGCCGGTGCCACCGCCACAATCGGGTTGTTGAGAAACGGCAGGAATTCCAGGCCCATGTCCTGAGGCACCATGGACATCACCACCAGATCGTCGCGGTTGTCGGACAGGCGCCTGATGACCATGGCGCGGTTGACCACGGTCAGGTTGAGGATGACCTCGGGATGCTGGCGCTTGAAGGCCGCGAACAGGTGCGGAATGAAATATTTGCAGCTCGACTCGATGGCCAGTTTCAACTGGCCCTGCAACGAGCCCTGCATGTCGGAAAGCTGCATATCCAGGCTTTCCAGGCGCCCGAAGATGTCACGGCTGGCCAGTTGCAGGGCTTCGGCGGCTTCGGTCAGGTACAGCTTTTTGCCGACATACTCGAAAAGCGGCTGACCGATGAGCTCTTCAAGCTGGCGGATCTGCAGGCTGACAGCGGGTTGAGTCAGGGCCATTTCCTCCGCGGCACGGCTGTAGGAGCGCAGGTCGCAGACTTCATTGAAAATCCGTAACTGACGCAATGTCATACGCATCAATGACTTACGCATTTTCAATAACTCCTGCTGCTGATTTGAGCACCAACTATAAGCTTTTGCTTATGCCTATCCCAATTTTTACTCATTTTTATTAATCGCTGATCAGGCATAGGGTGGCCCTGCGTCATTCAGTCACATACGCAGTTACAAAAAGCCAGTAACTACACTGCGTCATGCGGCCCTGCGCCGACCGGCTCTGCCGGTTCGATAGTCCTTATGGTCGAGGAAATGCCAGTGATAACAAAAATCCTGATCGCCAACCGCGGAGAGATTGCCGTTCGTATCGTGCGTGCATGCGCCGAAATGGGCATCCGCTCGGTTGCGATCTTTTCAGACGCCGACCGGCATGCCCTGCATGTCAAACGTGCCGACGAAGCCTATAGCATTGGCGCTGAACCTCTCGCCGGTTACCTCAACCCGCGCAAGCTGGTGAACCTGGCAGTGGAAACCGGATGCGATGCACTGCATCCCGGTTACGGCTTCCTCTCGGAAAACGCCGAACTGGCGGAAATCTGTGCAGAGCGCGGGGTGAAGTTCATCGGCCCGTCCGCAGAAGTCATTCGCCGCATGGGCGACAAGACCGAAGCGCGTCGCAGCATGATAAAGGCCGGTGTCCCGGTCACGCCGGGCACCGAAGGCAACGTCGCGGACATTCATGAAGCCCTGATCGAAGGCGACCGTATCGGTTATCCGGTGATGCTCAAGGCAACTTCCGGTGGTGGCGGTCGCGGTATTCGCCGCTGCAACAGCCGCGAAGAACTGGAGCAGGCGTTCCCGCGAGTGATTTCCGAAGCCACCAAGGCTTTCGGTTCGGCGGAAGTCTTTCTGGAAAAGTGCATCGTCAATCCCAAGCACATCGAGGCGCAGATTCTTGGCGACAGCTTCGGCAATGTGGTGCACCTGTTCGAGCGCGACTGCTCCATCCAGCGCCGTAACCAGAAGCTGATCGAAATCGCTCCCAGCCCGCAACTGACGCCTGAACAGCGCGCCTATATCGGCGACTTGTCGGTGCGTGCCGCCAAGGCGGTGGGTTACGAGAATGCCGGGACCGTGGAATTCCTGCTCGCCGATGGCGAGGTGTATTTCATGGAAATGAACACACGGGTTCAGGTGGAGCACACGATTACCGAAGAGATCACCGGCATCGATATCGTGCGCGAGCAGATCCGTATCGCGTCCGGTCAGCCGTTGTCGATCAAGCAGGAAGACATCATTCATCGCGGTTTTGCCCTGCAATTCCGGATCAATGCCGAAGACCCGAAGAACAACTTCCTGCCCAGTTTCGGCAAGATCACCCGCTATTACGCGCCCGGTGGCCCTGGCGTGCGGACCGATACGGCGATCTATACCGGCTACACGATTCCGCCGTTCTACGATTCCATGTGCCTGAAACTGATTGTCTGGGCGCTGACCTGGGAAGAGGCGATGGACCGTGGCCTGCGTGCCCTGGACGACATGCGCCTGCAAGGTGTGAAGACCACGGCAGCCTATTACCAGGAAATCCTGCGTAACCCGGAATTCCGTAGTGGCCAGTTCAATACCAGTTTCGTTGAAAGCCATCCTGAACTGACCAACTACTCGATCAAGCGCAAACCCGAAGAGTTGGCCCTGGCCATCGCCGCCGCCATTGCTGCCCACGCAGGGTTGTAAAAGTTTGAGCAGCAAGCTGCAAGTGACAAGCTACAAGGAAGAGCGAATCGGCTTTTTCTTGCGGCTTGCAGCTTGAAGCTTGCAGCTATAAGGAGCTCCAAAATGCCGAAGAAAATCTTTGTCACCGACACCATCCTGCGCGACGCTCACCAATCGTTGCTGGCGACCCGCATGCGTACCGAAGACATGCTGCCGATCTGCGAAAAGCTCGACAAGGTCGGCTACTGGTCGCTGGAAGTGTGGGGCGGGGCGACGTTTGATGCCTGTGTACGGTTTCTGAAGGAAGACCCGTGGGAGCGCCTGCGCCAGTTGCGTGCGGCCTTGCCCAATACCCGTCTGCAAATGCTGCTGCGCGGCCAGAATCTGTTGGGCTATCGCCATTACAGCGATGACGTGGTCAAGGCGTTTGTCGCCAAGGCGGCGGAAAACGGTATCGATGTGTTCCGTATCTTCGACGCCATGAACGATGTGCGTAACCTCAAGGTTGCCATCGAAGCGGTGAAGGCGGCGGGCAAGCATGCCCAGGGCACCATCGCCTATACCACCAGCCCGGTGCATACCATCAGTGCCTTCGTGGAACAGGCTCGCCAGATGGAAGCCATGGGTTGCGACTCGGTGGCGATCAAGGACATGGCCGGTCTGCTGACACCTTTTGCCACAGGCGAACTGGTCAAGGCGCTGAAGGCCGAGCAATCGCTCCCGGTCTTTATCCATTCCCATGACACTGCTGGTCTGGCGGCCATGTGTCAGCTCAAGGCCGTCGAAAACGGGGCCGACCATATCGACACCGCCATCTCCAGCTTTGCCTGGGGCACCAGCCATCCGGGCACCGAATCCATGGTTGCCGCTCTCAAGGGCAGCGAGTTCGATACCGGCCTGGATCTGGAGCTGTTGCAGGAAATCGGTCTGTATTTCTATGCCGTGCGCAAGAAGTACCACCAGTTCGAGAGCGAATTCACGGCAGTCGATACCCGCGTGCAGGTCAATCAGGTGCCGGGCGGGATGATTTCCAACCTGGCCAACCAGCTCAAGGAGCAGGGCGCGCTCAATCGCATGGGCGAAGTGCTGGCCGAGATCCCACGGGTCCGCAAAGATCTGGGTTACCCGCCGCTGGTGACGCCGACTTCCCAGATCGTGGGCACCCAGGCGTTCTTCAACGTGCTGGCGGGCGAGCGTTACAAGACCATCACCAACGAAGTGAAGCTGTACCTGCAAGGCGGTTACGGCAAGGCGCCGGGTGAAGTGGATGCCAAACTGCGTCGTCAGGCCATCGGCAGCGAAGAACTGATCGACGTGCGCCCGGCCGACCTGCTCAAGCCGGAAATGACCAAGCTACGCGGTGAAGTCGGTGACCTCGCGCAATCCGAAGAGGACGTGCTGACTTACGCCATGTTCCCGGACATCGGCCGCAAGTTCCTCGAAGAGCGCGCTGCGGGCACCCTTAAACCTGAAGAGCTGCTGCCCATCCCGGAAGCTGGCAGCGTCGGCAAGGTGGGCGGCGAAGGTGTGCCGACCGAGTTCGTGATCGACGTTCACGGCGAAACCTACCGCGTGGACATCACGGGTGTAGGCGTCAAGGCCGAGGGCAAGCGTCACTTCTACCTCTCCATCGACGGCATGCCGGAAGAAGTAGTGTTCGAGCCGCTCAACGAATTCGTCGGCGGCGGGGCCAGCAAACGCAAACAAGCCCATGCACCGGGCCATGTCAGCACCACCATGCCCGGCAACATCGTCGATGTGCTGGTCAAGGAAGGCGATATGGTCAAGGCGGGTCAGGCGGTGCTGATTACCGAAGCGATGAAAATGGAGACTGAAGTCCAGGCGTCCATCGCGGGCAAGGTGGTTGCCATTCATGTGGCCAAGGGTGATCGGGTCAACCCTGGCGAGATCCTGGTCGAGATCGAATGACAACCTGCTTTAGGAACTTGTGGGAGGCAGCTTGCTGGCGAAAAGGCCTGTGAAGGCGCTGAAAATGTGTTGCCTTCAAGCAAGTCGTCGCGGCCAAGGCCCCTCCCACAAGTGACAGGTATGCCTCAACTGATCGGCATAAAACGATTTTCCTCGGGGGAGCACATGTGGCTCCCCTTTTTTATGTCATCCGCGAAACGCTTCCAGCCCCTTCACCTGCTGCCCATCCTTGAAGTTATCCACAGCCAGCCAGGACTCGAAAGCCTTTTGCAGTTCGGGCCATTCGCTGTCGAGGATCGAATACCAGGCGGTATCCCGGTTCACTCCCTTGACCACCATGTGCTGGCGAAAGAGTCCTTCGTAGCTGAAGCCGAAGCGATCTGCCGCACGCCGGGAGCGGGCGTTGTTGGCGTTGCATTTCCATTCCAGGCGACGATTGCCCAGGGCAAAGGCTTCTTTGGCCAGCAAGTAGATGGCCTCTGTGCCCTTGGGAGTGCGCTGCATGCGACCGCCGAAGGTCACGTGGCCTATTTCTATCCGGCCATGGGCGGCGACGATGGACATCAGGCTGATCACGCCCTCGGTCACGCCTGTGTTCTGGTCGACCACGCTGTAGAACCATGGGTCCGTATCGCTGGCATGCCTCTGCAGCCAGGTGTCGAAAGCCTCGCGTTCGTTGAACGGACCGTAAGGCAGGTAATCCCAGAGTTTAGGGTCTGAGTCCGGGCCATTGAGTACAAGCCAGAGATCATCTCCATGGCGGGCCGGGTCGAGTTTTTCCAGGCGAATGAAGCGGCCTTCCAGCGTCTTGTTGCCTGGAAGTGATGCGGGTTGCCACTGGATCGGGGTGTCGGACATGAGCAGACTTCCTGCCTCAAAGGGCCTTGCGAAATTGGATGTAGCCGCCGCGTTCGGCAATGCGCTCGTAAAGCTGAATGGCCGTGGCGTTGGTTTCGTGAGTCAGCCAGTGAACCTTGTCGCAATCATTGGCCCTGGCGGTCGCGTAGACATGCTCGATCAGCAGCCTGCCGGTGCCTGTGCCGCGCTGTTCGGGGCTTACGAACAAGTCCTGTAGGTAACAGGCATTCCTGATGCTCCAGTTGGAACGATGGTAGATGAAATTCACCATGCCCACGGCTTTGCCATCCCGCCAGGCCAACGCCGAGTGGGTAGGTTCGGCGGTGTCCAGAAAGCGCTGCCAGGTGACGTCACTGATGCTCTCGGCCAGTTCGGTCTTGTAAAAGCGCAGATAGGCCAGCCACAGCGGCAGCCATGCGTCGTGATCGTCGGCCGTTACGGGACGGATTTGAACAGCAGTCATGACAGTCTCCTTCAGCTCATCAAGCGAGCGATTTCCTGATCTTTCGGGTCATGGCTGGCAGCCAGGCCGTCGCGTACGCCTGCAATGTCCGGGGCGCTGCGGTTCTGACTGAGTTTGCGTTTGCCCTGTAGCGACTCGATGGGCAGGGCGAAGCCGACAATCGCGCCCAGCATCTTTTCGATGTACTCGGCCGGCGCGTCATTGATGGACCACGGCTGGGCACGACGTGATTCGTGCTTGTCGGTTAGGCTGCCGACCAGTTGGTGCAGGCGTTCGGCATCGGTGAAAACCTCTGCCTTGCCATAGGCGTGAACGGCCAGGTAATTCCAGGTCGGTACGACTTTCTCGTGCTCGGCCTTGCTCGGGTAGAAGGACGGGCTCACATACGCATCGCCACCGGGAAATATCACCAGGGCCTGAGTCTGGTTTTCAAGCGCTCGCCATTGAGGGTTGGCTTTGGCCAGATGGCCGTAGAGCGTGCCGTTGTGGCCTTGCTCCCGGTTCAGTAACAGCGGCAGGTGAGTGGCCTGCAGGCCGTCTTCGCCCTGGGTGACGAGAATCGCCAGCCGGGTCTGGTCCATCAAATCCTGCAACTGCAACGTGTCGCTATCACTGAAGGCTTTGGGTGTGTACATGGCAATGTCCTTGGTTAATGGCTCAATCCTAGGCAAGCTATTGGTTCCTTGTAAGAGCCATTACCGACAGATTTCATGAGGCCAATTTCATGCATTCAGGCACTCCCGCGTTTCCCCTGGACCTTGCCGGTGTGGAGCTGGATCGGCGCAAGGGCTTGAGTCGGCAGCTTTATCAGGTCTTGCGCGAGCGAATTCTCGAAGGCGGTCTTGCCAGTGGCACGCGCTTGCCTGCCAGCCGTGATCTGGCCGAATCCTTGTCGATTTCTCGTAACAGCGTGATGCGAGCCTACGATCAGCTCTATGCCGAGGGCTTCATTGAGGGGCGTATCGGCGACGGGACCTATGTGGCTCAGTTGCCTGATAAAACAGCAGTTGTTGATAATTTATCCGCAAAGAAATTATCCACTGAACTGTCCACAGGGTTATCAACAGGGTTACGCACAGGTTTATCCACATTTTCCTCCGAAAATCTTCAGAATGCGCCGAATCAAGTTATCCACAGTCCGGCGATGGAGCTTCTGCAAAAGCATCATCTGAATGCGCCGCTCAAGGGGGCGCCGCGAGCCTTTCGGGTCGGTGTACCGGCTTTCGATCTTTTCCCCTTTGCCCAGTGGGGCAAGCTGCATGCGGCTTTCTGGCGCAAGCCGGACCTTCAGCTATTGGGCTATGGCGAAGCGGCCGGAGAGTGGCGACTCAGAGAGCTGATTGCCTCCTACCTGCGTTCATCCCGCGGGCTGCATTGTTCGGCTGAACAAATAGTGATCACCAATGGTGCGCAACAGGCAATCAGCCTTTGTGCACAGTTGCTGCTGGAGGCGGGCGACGGGGTTGCTGTGGAAAACCCCGGCTATCGGGCGGCGGGTCATGCCTTTGCCGTGGCCGGTGCCCGTTTGCATGGGATTGCCGTGGATGAAGACGGCATGCGCTGTGCTGACCTTGAGCAGAGCGCCTGCAAACTGGCTTATGTCACGCCGTCCCACCAATACCCGACCGGCGTGGTCATGAGCCTGGCGCGCCGCCTGGAATTGCTGGCCTGGGCAAAAAACAACCAGGGCTGGATCGTCGAGGATGACTACGACGGCGAGTACCGCTACAGCGGCGCGCCGCTGGCACCCTTGGCGGCGCTGGATGGGGCAGGGCGGGTTCTGTATGTCGGGACGTTCGGCAAAGTGGTTTTTCCGGCGTTGCGTCTCGGGTATCTGGTCTTGCCTCAGGGTTTGGTCAAGCCGTTCAGCCAGCGTCGGGGCGTGGACATGCGCCATTCCGAGGTCAGCACCCAGGCGGTGATGGCGCAATTTATCGCGACCGGTCACTTCCAGCGCCATATTCGTCGCATGCGCCGTGCGGCCTTGAGCCGTCGCAATGCACTGCTGGAAGGCTGGCCGGATAATCTTCCGGGCTGTGGCGCGATGCCCAGGGTCGTGGCCGGCTTGCACGTCATGGTCCGCGTGGACAGCCTGGCCCGTGAGCGCGAACTGATCGAAAAGGCCGAGAGTGTCGGTGTCGAAATCAATGCCTTGAGCGATTACTGGCTGCCGGACTCCGCCGAGCCTGTGGATAACCGCGCCGGGCTGGTCCTCGGATTTGCAGGCGTGCCGGAAGCTGCCATTGCCGATGCACTGGCCAGGTTGCGTCGGGTCTGGTGATCGACAGGGCCGTGGTTATCGGACCAGAGCCCCAGTGGCGTACAACGAGGGGATATACTGCGCGGGACTGTTTTCCCTGCTGAGATTTTCCCAATGAGTACTTCCCTTTCGGCTGCGCCTTCGCGCAAGCCCGGTGCGACGTTGGTCGCTGTTCTACTGCTGTTGTTCGCTGCGCTTTTTTTGCTCAGTAGCACCAATGTGCGTCAGGTGCTGTTGCTGATCGTGGGTGCTGCACTGGGCCTTACGCTTTATCACGCTGCATTCGGTTTCACATCTGCGTGGCGGGTCTTCATCAAGGAGCGACGTGGCGCAGGCTTGCGTGCCCAGATGGTCATGCTGGCGTTGGCGGTTGTGCTGTTCTTCCCGGCATTGGGCGCGGGCACGCTGTTTGGTCAGCCGGTAAACGGGCTGGTCGCACCGGCAGGTGTTTCGGTGGTGTTCGGAGCGTTCATCTTCGGTATCGGGATGCAACTGGGCGGCGGGTGTGCCTCGGGAACACTGTTCACTGCCGGTGGCGGCAATGCGCGGATGCTGGTGACTCTGCTGTTCTTCATTCTCGGCTCCCTGATTGCGACTCACCATGTCGACTGGTGGTTCTCCCTGCCATCCTTCCCGGCCACGTCCATCGTCAAAAGCTTTGGCGTGATCCCCGCTCTTGGCCTGAGCCTGGCGGTATTCGCGTTCATTGCGTGGCTGACGGTACGCCTGGAAAAACGCCGTCATGGCGAGCTTGAAGCGCCTGTCACCAGTGAGCACCGTGGCCTGCAGCGCTTCGTGCGCGGTCCCTGGATTCTGGTCTGGGGTGCGGTGGCCCTGGCGTTGTTGAACTATGCGACTCTGGCGCTGGCCGGACGGCCTTGGGGTATCACGTCGGCTTTCGCCCTGTGGGGTGCCAAAGTGGCAGGCAGCCTTGGCGTGGATGTCGGCAGCTGGGCATTCTGGCAGATGCCTGCTAATGCCAAGGCGCTGGCGGCTCCGGTCTGGGAAGACATTACCAGCGTGATGGACGTCGGCATCATGATCGGGGCCTTGCTGGCTGCCGGGCTGGCGGGGCGTTTTGCACCGAATCTGAATATCCCGGCGCGCTCGCTGATCGCTGCCGTGGTGGGCGGTCTGCTGCTGGGTTACGGTTCTCGTCTGGCTTATGGCTGCAACATTGGCGCGTACTTCAGCGGTATTGCCTCGGGCAGTCTGCATGGCTGGCTGTGGCTGATGGCGGCTTATGCCGGCAACGTTGTCGGTGTCCGTTTCCGGCCATTCTTTTTCGCTTCGGAACGCCCTCAAGTGGCCTTGAGCGGCTGCTGAGGGCGTCCGATTGTCTGGCATAAAAAGCGGTCGATGGCGAACCATCTGCGCTAAAGGCATTCAAACCCTCGGTAGTAGGTCGGGTATTTGCAGTCCCGCACTTTTATCGACGAGGTGATTCTTTGCGTCAGGCGATCATGGAGAAGTGCCGGTTTCTGAACAAGACAATCGGTTATGTGGGGTGGTCGCTTTTCTGGCTGCTGATCTGGGACGTGATTGTGACGGTCGACTTCATGTTGTACCTGGAGCGCAAGATCACCCTGCCATCGATGCCGTTGACGCTGCTGGGTTCGTCCCTGGTGGTGTTGATCAGCTTTCGTAACTCCAGCGCCTACAACCGCTGGTGGGAAGCCCGAACCTTGTGGGGCGCACTGGTCAACAGCTCCCGCAGCTTCTCCCGTCAGGTATTGACGCTGATTGATGATGAGGACGGCATCAATCCGATCAAGGCGTTGTTACTGCGTCGCCATGTGGCTTACGTGAAAGCCCTGGCGGCGCATTTGAAGGGTGACATCACCAAGGCCGATATACAGGCCCTGATTCCCCGCGAAGAGTTCGAGCGCCGTCTGGACACCAATAACTTCCCCAACGACCTGCTCAATGCCAGCGCTGCACTGATTGCCAACGAATACAAGGCCGGGCGCCTGGACAGCATTCGCCTGGCGCGCCTCGAATCGACGATGGTGGATCTCTCCAACTGCCAGGGCGGCATGGAGCGGATTGCCAACACCCCGCTGCCGTATCCCTACGTCGCATTCCCCAGGTTGTTCATCACCCTGTTCTGCCTGATCGTGCCTATCGGTCTGGTGGAAACCCTCGGCTGGTTCACGCCGCTGGCGTCGACGGTCGTGGGCTTCATGCTGCTGGCCATCGAAAAGATCGGTACAGACCTGCAAAGCCCGTTTCGTGCCAGCGAACACGAAATCCAGATGACCGCGCTGTGCGAGAACATCGAGCGTAATCTGGATTCGATGCTCAAAGGTGCCGAGGTGGAAAGCAAGTCCAGACAAGTCCCGGCGCTGCAGGAATAAGGGCGAGCCTTTTCGTGAAAAACTGAAAGGACGTCCTGTCAGTTCTATCAGGTTACACGCCCACGGACGGTGCCTACTCTGGCGATAACTTCCTTCTTCCTGAGGAGTATCGCCATGAACCTTTTCAAGCTCGGTGCGATTTCAGTCCTTTTGCTGGTGGCTCAGGTCTCCAGTGCAGAAGATCTTCGCGGCAATACCCCCGAGGGCACTCGTAGCGATGGCAATGATGAAATCGTGCTGCAGGGGTTTCACTGGAATTCCAGCCGCTCAAGCCCCGGGAGTTGGTACAGCACGCTCAAGACCATGGCTGCGCAGATCCGCGCCGATGGCTTTACCTCGGTCTGGATGCCGGTGCCCTGGCGTGATACCTCACGCTGGAGCGATCCTGGGTCGGGCGCTTCGGGTGGTGGCGAAGGGTATTTCTGGCAGGACTTCGACAAGAACAGCGCCTATGGCAGCGATGCCGAACTCAGGCAGGCCGTGGATGCCTTGAGCGTTGGCAATGTCAAAGTGATCTATGACGTGGTGCCCAACCATATGGATCGACAACACGTCGGGCCTGCTCTCAAGGATGCCCTGAGCGACAAGACGGCCTGGCGCGACGGTTGCGCCCAGTGTGACGATGGTGATCCTTTCATGGGCGGCGATGCCGACCTCAATACGCAAAAGCCCGAGGTGTTCAATCTCTTCAAGAACGAGTTCCTGAATCTGCGGGACAACTATTCCGCCGATGGCCTGCGTTTCGATTTTGTAAAAGGTTACAGCGCTACGACTGTGGATAACTGGATGAAAGCCTTCGGTGACCAGCAGTTCTGCGTGGGTGAGCTCTGGAAGGCACCGAATGAATACCCTGCCAATGACTGGCGACATAACGCTACCTGGCAGGACAGTCTGAAAGTCTGGTCCGATCAGTCGCATTGCACGGTATTCGATTTCGCGCTCAAGGAGCGCATGCAGAACGCCGGGATTGCCGAATGGCGATATGGGCTCAACGGCAATCCCGATCCAGCCTGGCGCGCGGCAGCCGTGACCTTTGTGGATAACCATGACACCGGTTATTCGCCGGGCGCCAATGGCGGTCAGCATCACTGGTCCCTGCCCGAGCCTCTCAGGGATCAGGCCTATGCCTACATTCTCAGCAGCCCAGGCACACCTGTCGTCTACTGGCCGGACATGTATGACTGGCCGCGGGGCCAACTGCTGCGCCAGTTGATAGAAATACGCCGCACGGCCGGTATCAAGGCCGATTCCGCGATCAGCTTTCTGGACAACCACTCAGGGCTGGTTGCCGAGGTGACTGGCTCGCAACAGATGCTGCTGGTTGCGCTTGGCTCCGACTTCAAGAGCGAGAGTGTGCCAGCCAGTTTCAGTCAGGCGCTGGTTGCGGGCGACAACGGCGCCATACGGATCTGGCGTGCCAAGGGGGTCGATGTGCAGTTTCGCTGCGACAAGGGTGAAACCCGGGTCGGCGAAAGTGTGTATGTGGTGGGATCGGGTTTCGAACTGGGCGAGTGGAATCCCGCAAAAGCCGTGCGCCTGGATGATCTGAGCCAGTATCCGGCCTGGCGAGGGCACATCCGGCTTGCCGACAATACCCGCTATGAATGGAAATGCATCGTGCGCAGCGAGAATGACCCGAGGCAGGTCATCAAGTGGCAGGAAGGAGGGAATACAGTGTTTGTCGCAAATGAAAAAGGTAGCACTGCGGCTACCTTTTAGGTCCTGCTTTCTGCGTGGGAGAGTTGCTTAACGCAGCTCTCCACACAGATCCAGCTCCACCAGACGCCGGACTTCTTCAATCTTCAAACCAGCACCCAGCAGCGCATGCAGTTTGCCAAGCGCTGCTTCGCGGGTCATGCCGCCACCGGACAATACGCCCACGCCGCGCAGCTTGCTGCCCGCTTCGTAGACGTCCAGTTCGACACCCCCTTCATGGCATTGAGTGATCGCGACCACGCAAACGCCCTGTTGCTGCGCTCGCTCCAGGCTGGCCAGGAACGCGGGGTTATCGCTCGGGCCGGTGCCGCTGCCGTAGCATTCCAGCACCAGACCTTTGATACCGCTGTCGATCAGACCATCGATCTGCGCGGCCCCGATGCCCGGGAACAGTGGCAATGCTGCGACATGCGCCAGCGCCTTGGTCTGGCGATAATCCAGCGCCTCGGGCAACGAGGTAGCCGCCTGACCGCCACGGGAGCGTTGCAGTGGTGCGAACGGATGACGACCGAAGCTGCGGATCTTCGCGCAACGAGTTGGGGCCATCAGTTCTCCGTGGAAGTACAGGTGAACACCCGACGCCAGACCCGAACCCAGTGCCAGCAGGGCGCCGTTGACGTTTTCCCAGGCATCGCTGTCCGGGACGCCGGCAGGCAGCATGGAGCCGGTAAAGACGACCGGTGCATCGAGCCCCAGCAACTGGAAGCTGGTCGCAGCAGCGCTGTAGGCCAGGGTGTCGGTGCCATGCAGCACCAGCACCGCGTCGCAGCCTTCATCCACGGCTTCGATCACCGCTGCACGCAGGCGCAGCCAGTAATCGGGCGTCATGTTGGCGCTGTCGATCAGAGGCGACATCTCGCGAAAACGCCACTGTGGAACCACCAGTTCCGGCAGGTCGGCCAGTTGCCCGGCCATCCTTGCCTCGAAACCTGATGCTGGAGCCAGGCCATTGGCACTGGCTTGCATGCCGATGGTGCCGCCGGTGTAAAGAACCATCACTCGCTGAGCGGGTTGGGGTGCATCATGAGCCATGGTTCTCTCCTGCGGCGTTTCGGTGGTTAGTGTGCTTGTGAAGCTGGTTTGGCTGCCGCGTCAACGCTGCCTTGAGGCTGTTGCGTCGGGTTGGCTGGCCAGGCGTTGCGGTCCAGATCCAGATCCGGGAACTTGCTGGAATCGAAGACCGGGATCTTGATGCCTGCCTTACGCTGGGCATCGTAGTCACGCATGATACGCATGGCGACCTTGAACAGCAGGGCAAGGGCAATCAGGTTGACGAAGGCCAGCAGGGTCATGGCGATGTCGGCGAAGGCGAACACCGTCTTGAGGTCAACCACTGCACCCCAGAAGATCAGAGCCAGAACCACGACGCGGAAGCCGATGATGGCCTGGATCTTCTCGCCTACCAGGAAGCGCAGGCTGTTTTCGCCCAGGTAGTAGTTGTAAAGGATCGAGGTGAATACGAACAGTGCCAGCGCAACGCTGATGAAGATCCGGCCCCAGTCGCCTACTACGGCTGCCAGAGAGTTCTGTGCCAGAACGATACCGTTGCCGCTGTAGCCCACGTCATAGATACCGGACAGCAGGATCAGCAAGGCCGTACAGGTGCAGATCACGAAGGTGTCGAGGAATACGCTGAACGCCTGAACCACGCCTTGGGCAACCGGGTGCTCGACCTGTGCAACGGCGGCAACGTTCGGGGCACTGCCCAGACCGGCTTCGTTGGCGAAGACGCCACGTTTGACGCCCATCACGATTGCGCTGCCGATCAGGCCACCGAACACAGGGTCAAGACCGAAGGCGCTTTTGACGATGGTCAGCAGCATGGCTGGAACGTGGTCGATCTGAATGGCGATGACGTAGATGGTCACTGCGATGTAGATCAGGGTCTTGACCGGTACCAGCAGGTCGGAAATGGCAGCGATACGCTTGATGCCACCGATGAACGCCAGGCCCAGCAGTACGACCAGGCAGATACCGGTGGTCGTGTGGTCTACGCCGAAGGCGCTATTGAGCGAGTCGGTCACGGCATGGGATTGCAGGCCGTTGAAGGAGAGACCGAAAGTCATGATCAGCAGGACCGCCATGACCATACCCAGCCAGCGTTTGCCCAGACCGTGCTGGATGTAGAACGACGGACCGCCGCGGAACTGGCCTTCGGAGTCTTTGCGTTTGTAGAGCTGAGCGAGGGAACACTCGATGAAGCTGCTGGACATGCCGACCAGCGCGGTCACCCACATCCAGAATACGGCACCCGGGCCGCCCAGTGTTACGGCAAGGCCGACACCTGCGATGTTGCCTGCTCCGACGCGGCCCGCAAGGCTGAGCATCAGTGCCTGGAACGAACTCAGTTGACCCGAGCTGCTACGCAGACTGTCGCGAAAGACCGCGAACATGTGGAAGAAGTGACGAAACTGAACGAAACGCGAGCGGATCGTGAAGTAACCACCAAGGCCTACGATAAGGACGATGAGGACCTTTCCGGAGAGGAAGTCGTTAATCATTTCCAACATTTTTGTTATTCCTCGCTACTTTTGAGGGGGCGCACTATACCGGTGCAAAGTTTTTACGTCTGTAGCCGCTTTGTTGTGTAACTGAATCTTCATTTGCGGTGCGAAACGAATGCTTTTGCCAGGACCTCAGCAAAAACGGGCTTTTCAGGTGCTTGATGCCCTCCTTTGGGTCGTCAGCAAGCAGGCAAAAAAAAGGGTCTGGAGAATCACTCCCAGACCCCCAAAAGGTGAGGGGTGTCTAGGCCCTCAACCTGGTGAGCATGTTGCGAAAATCATTTTCGGTCAGGCCTTCAGAGGGGCCAGACGCGGAGCGATCATGTTCTCCGGACGCAGGATGTCATCCAGCATTGCGTCGTCGAGCAAGCCTTCTTCGCGGACCAGTTCCAGTACGCCGCGGCCACTTTCCAGGGCGATGCGAGCGATACGGGTCGAGTTTTCGTAACCGATGTAAGGGTTCAGTGCGGTGACCAGGCCGATGGAATGCTCGACCAGTTCACGGCAGCGCTGTTCGTTGGCAGTGATGCCGACGATGCAGTGCTCGCGCAGCATGTCCATGGCACGTTGCAGCAGGCGGATCGAGTCGAAGATCTTGTAGGCGATCAGCGGCTCCATGACGTTGAGCTGCAATTGGCCACCTTCGGCTGCCATGGTCAGGGCCAGGTCGTTGCCGATGATTTCAAAGGCGACCTGGTTGACGGCTTCCGGAATGACCGGGTTGACCTTGCCTGGCATGATCGAGCTGCCCGGCTGACGCGCTGGCAGGTTGATTTCGTTGATGCCGGTACGTGGGCCGCTGGACAGCAGGCGCAGGTCGTTGCAGATCTTCGACAGCTTGACCGCAGTACGCTTGAGCATGCCGGAGAACAGTACGAAGGCACCCATGTCGGAAGTCGCTTCGATCAGGTCGGCAGCAGGAACCAGTGGATGGCCGCTGATGATTGCCAGGCGCTCGACCGCCAGCTTCTGGTAGCCCGGGTCGGCGTTGATGCCGGTACCGATTGCAGTACCGCCCAGGTTCACTTCGGTCAGCAGCTCCGGAGCCAGGGTGCGCAGGCGGTTCAGGTCTTCGGTCAGGGTGGTGGCGAAGGCACGGAATTCCTGACCCAGTGTCATCGGAACAGCGTCCTGCAACTGGGTACGGCCCATTTTCAGAACGTGGCTGAATTCTTCACCCTTGGCGGCGAAAGACTGGATAAGGCTTTCGAGGCTGGCGAGCATGGCGTCATGGCCCAACAGCAGGCCCAGACGGATGGCCGTCGGGTATGCGTCGTTGGTCGACTGAGCCATGTTCACGTCGTTGTTGGGGTGCAGATGCTTGTATTCGCCTTTCTCGAAGCCCATGGCTTCCAATGCGATGTTGGCGATGACTTCGTTGGCATTCATGTTGGTTGAAGTGCCAGCGCCGCCCTGAATCATGTCGACGACGAACTGATCGTGGAAGTCGCCGCGAATCAGACGTGCACACGCTTCGCTGATGGCTGCGTGCTTGGCATCGTTGAGGTGTCCCAGCGTGTGGTTTGCATCAGCTGCCGCCTGCTTGACCATGGCCAGTCCAACGACCAGTTTCGGGTAGTGCGAAAGCGGTACGCCGGAGAGGTGAAAGTTATTCACTGCTCGCAGGGTCTGAATACCGTAGTAGGCGTGAGCAGGTACTTCGAGAACACCAAGCAGGTCTTTTTCGATGCGCAGTGATGCAGGCGAGGACATGATAGATATCGTCTCAAATAAGGCACAACAATGCCGGAACGCCGCGAATGTTGGGGTTTGAGCGGTAAGTTGACCAATGCTGTTAAACGCTGCCCTATGCAATAACGGCATAATGCACATGTGACGTGGGTTTCTCTTTGTTCGTAAACAGGACAAAATGTCGCACTTGTATTTGTTTTTGTCGCAGAGGCGACGTTATCTGGCAAATTGCACGGCAAAATGAATCGGCATATGCGGAGTAAATGTCCCTGTTAAAGGGGGCATGTCGTTGCGCAGTAGGAGCAAGGCCGATCAGTTAAGGTCATAAATCACTTTGTGGGAGGCAGCTTGCTGGCGACTCTAGCGTACAGACGCAGAATATCTGCCGGTTCTCAGCCTTTTTCGCCAGCAAGCTGCCTCCCACATGTTTTGTTTGTTGCGTCTTGTTTGATCGGGGTGAATTCATTCATGCCCCGAATGTCCGGGAGGACGTGATGAACCTGGAAAGCAAATGGCTGGAAGATTTCAGTGCCCTGGCTGCCACCCGCAGTTTTTCCCAGGCGGCAGAGCGTCGTTTCGTGACGCAGCCAGCCTTCAGCCGCCGCATCCGCAGTCTGGAATCGGCCCTTGGGCTGACGCTGGTCAACCGTTCTCGGACCCCTGTTGAACTGACAGCTGCCGGGCAGTTGTTTCTGGTGACGGCTCGCACCGTTGTCGAACAGCTCGGTGAAGTGGTGCGCCATCTGCACCATCTGGAAGGCGGTCAGGGTGAAGTCATTCAGGTCGCGGCGGCACATTCCCTGGCGCTGGGGTTCTTCCCCCGCTGGATTGCCCAGTTGCGCAATGAAGGTTTGAACATTGCGACCCGGCTCGTGGCGACCAACGTCGGCGATGCCGTTCATGCATTGCGCGAAGGTGGCTGTGATCTGATGCTGGCCTTCTATGACCCGGATGCCGCCCTGCAGATGGATGCGGAAATTTTCCCGTCACTGCATCTGGGCCACACCGAAATGCTGCCGGTCTGCGCCGCCGATGCCAACGGCCAGCCGCTGTTCGATCTGGAGAATGAGCAGAGTGTGCCGCTGCTGGCCTACAGCGCCGGTGCTTTTCTGGGGCGTTCGGTGAATCTGTTACTGCGTCAGCGCAGCCTGCGATTTACCACCGTGTATGAAACGGCAATGGCCGACAGCCTCAAAGGCATGGCGCTCGAAGGGCTGGGGATTGCCTGGGTGCCGCACCTGAGTGTGCGGGCTGAACTGGAACGTGGCGAACTGGTGGTGTGCGGTGGGCCGCACTGGCACGTCCCTCTGGAAATCCGCCTGTATCGCTGTGCGCTGGTGCGCAAGGCCAATGTCCGGTTGCTGTGGCGCAAGCTGGAGGGCGGCACCGCTCAATGAAGGCTGTGCCGCGTCAGATGAACTTGCAGGCGGGTTTACGGGAACTGATTCAAGTGCTCGGCTATGTTCTTTTTATTCTGGGCACTGTAGATATAGCAATTGGCTCTTATCTGTTGGCGAGTGGGCGTTATATTGGTTTCACACCACCAGCCGCCTCTGAATAACACTTCCGAGTGCTCATGAAGTCCACCCAGCATATGACCTATTTCATGGGCTGCTGTGGTATAGGTCTGTATGGAGGCTATCGCTGCATAGTGCCTCTCACGGGTATAACCCAGCGTTTTTTCATTGACAGGGTTGCGGGTCAGGAGCAGGAATTTAGTTGTCCCGTTTCGGGGAAGATTGTTTTCCTGAATATGGCGATCTACAAAACTATCCCATTCCTGCTGGCCTCTTTGCAGGTCAGTGGTTTGATAGCGAAAGCCGCTCAGCGTTGATTTTTTATCAATGATATCGAGATAGACCCTGCGGCCCGTGAAGCTTTCAAGGTCTTTTATCATCCATGAAAAATAATCTTTCTTCAGATTGACCCGCTCGGCAGCGGGTATGTCGTCATGCAGGAATACATACAGGAACAAGGGCCGTTTTTCCTGGGCTTCACTGATGCCAATAGACAGGAGGGTTATCAACAGCAATGCACTCAGTATCCCTGAGCGTTTTTTGAAATTCATTTTCATATAAGTTAATCCATTAACAGAGTTGCAGTTTTTATCGGAACGCGTCATGTCGTTCATTGAGTGGGTGAGTCAAAGAGGTAACGGGAAATTACGAAGGTTTGTCAGTTGGCTTTTGCTTCGCGAGAAGTAGTGGAGGGCAGACACAATCTGTAGGAATGGCTGCTGCGGATTTGTCGCTCATGGGGCTGTCTTGCAGGCTGTTGGCGAGCTTTGCATGCAGATGGTCGTCAGGGGGGCTGTCATCCTTGCGCTTTGAGGTATACTGCGCGGCCTTTGGCCGGTTGAATCGGCCATTATTCCTACAACAAGCCACGCCGGCCTTCCCGCGTGGCTTGTTGTTTTTTGACGCGCCTGCGGGCGCCCGATGAGAGGCACGACGATGAGCGCACTGGTTGGCGTGATCATGGGCTCCAAGTCCGATTGGTCCACCCTTAGCCACACCGCCGATATGCTGGAAAAGCTCGGCATCCCGTATGAAGTCAAAGTGGTGTCTGCCCACCGGACGCCGGATCTGCTTTTTCAGTACGCTGAAGAAGCCGAAGGCCGTGGCATCGAAGTGATCATCGCCGGTGCTGGCGGTGCTGCTCACTTGCCGGGCATGTGTGCTGCCAAGACACACTTGCCGGTACTGGGCGTTCCGGTTCAGTCCTCGATGCTGTCGGGCGTCGATTCCCTGCTGTCCATCGTGCAGATGCCGGCAGGCATTCCTGTGGCGACCCTGGCCATCGGCAAGGCAGGCGCGATCAACGCCGCTCTGTTGTCCGCCAGTATCCTGGGCGCCAAGCATCCTCAATTCCATGCAGTGCTGAAGAAATTCCGCACTGAGCAGACAGACAGCGTGCTGGACAATCCAGACCCGCGCCACGCCTGAGGTTTTTCCATGAAGATCGGTGTAATCGGTGGCGGCCAGCTGGGCCGCATGTTGGCTTTGGCAGGTACGCCGCTGGGTATGAACTTCGCCTTTCTCGACCCCGCACCGGATGCTTGTGCTGCCGCGCTGGGTGAGCATCTGCGTGCCGATTACGGCGATCTGGATCACCTGCGTCAGTTGGCCGATGAAGTCGATCTGGTGACGTTCGAGTTTGAAAGCGTGCCAGCCGAAACCGTGGCGTTCCTGTCGCAGTTCGTGCCGGTCTATCCGAGCGCCGACGCCTTGCGCATCGCTCGCGATCGCTGGTTCGAGAAAAGCATGTTCAAGGACCTGGGCATCCCGACGCCTGCGTTCGCGGATATCCAGTCTCAGTCTGACCTGGATGCAGCCGTGGCCAGCATCGGCCTGCCTGCCGTGCTGAAAACCCGCACCCTGGGTTACGACGGCAAGGGCCAGAAAGTCCTGCGCACGGCTGCCGATGTGGTCGATACCTTTGCCGAGCTGGGCAGCGTGCCTTGCCTGCTGGAAGGTTTCGTACCTTTCACCGGTGAGGTTTCGTTGATCGCCGTGCGTGCCCGCGATGGTGAAACACGCTTCTATCCGCTGGTACACAACACTCACGATAACGGCATCCTGCGCATTTCCATTGCCAGTACCGATCACCCGTTGCAGGCACTGGCTGAAGATTACGTCGGTCGTGTCCTCAAGCAGCTCGATTATGTCGGCGTGCTGGCCTTCGAGTTCTTTGAAGTCGATGGCGGCCTGAAAGCCAATGAAATCGCGCCGCGTGTCCACAACTCCGGGCACTGGACCACCGAAGGCGCCGAGTGCAGCCAGTTCGAGAACCACCTGCGGGCGGTTGCCGGTCTGCCATTGGGCTCCACGGCCAAGGTCGGTGAGAGCGCAATGCTGAACTTCATCGGTGAAGTACCAGCCGTGGACAAGGTCATCGCCATCGATGACTGCCATCTGCATCACTACGGCAAAGCCTTCAAGGCCGGTCGCAAGGTGGGTCATGCCACCGTGCGCAGCGCCGATCGTGCGACCCTGGACCGTCAGGTCAAGCTGGTCGAGGCACTGATTCAAAACTGATTGCCTCTGATTCCGGGCCCTTTGTTTTCAAGGGGCCTGGAACCAATCCTCTCTCCGTGTTCTCAGATAGCAGTAAGCCAAGGCTGCAATCGGGTCTTGGCGTGTCCAACACACTGGGGGAAATGACATGGGCATTATCGGAACCATCTTTATCGGCTTGATCGTCGGCCTGCTGGCGCGCTTTCTCAAGCCAGGCGATGACAGCATGGGCTGGATCATGACCATTCTGCTGGGCATCGGCGGTTCTCTGGCTGCGACCTATGGCGGTCAGGCGCTGGGCATCTATCAGGCGGGTGAGGGCGCAGGTTTCCTGGGCGCGCTGGTCGGTGCAATCATCCTGCTGTTTATCTTCGGCATGATTAAAAAGAAGAGCTGATCTTCATTTAATGGCCCTCTGCAATGTGCAGAGGGCTAGAATGCGCCGCAGTCTTTCCTGCCCTTGCCGAGCTCTATGATGCGTCGTTTTCTGTTGATGACCCTGTTACTGGTATCCGGCCTCGTGCATGCCGAGATTCCCGAGACCGACTGGCTTGAGCTCATGCCCAAGTCGGACCAGAAAGCCCTCGAAGCCATGCCCGAAATCGATCACAACTCCCCTGAAGCCATGGGGACCTTCGACAGCAAGGGTGGTTTGAAGCAGAGCAAAGGGCTGCCCGCCGTCATGTATTCGACCAAGACCGTGGCCGACATGAATGGCAAGACGATCCGCCTCGGCGGTTATCCGGTACCGCTGGAAACCGATGCCAAGGGCCACAGTACTTTATTCTTCCTCGTCCCTTATCCGGGTGCCTGCATCCACGTGCCGCCACCGCCTCCGAACCAACTGGTGCTGGTTCGTTACCCCAAAGGCCTGAAACTGGATGATATCTACACACCTTTGTGGGTAGTGGGTACGCTGAAAGTTGAGAAGGTCAGTAACGATCTGGCCGATGCGGCCTATGCGATGGATGCCTCAAAGGTCCGCGTCGTGGTCGACTCGGACCTCTGATAGCCGGGTTTAGAGCGCTTCACTCCAGATACTGATCCCCAGGACATGCATGTCCTGTGGCGCCAGAGTCACGACATCGTCCAGCACGTTGGCGGTTTCGACGCAGACCATGCGCTGCCAGCCATCGGGCTTCATGTCGACGAGCTTGCTGGTCTTGTCTATCCACGGGTTCCACAGGACAGCGGATTTCGAGCCGCTGGTCTGGATGTGAACCCGGCGTTTCCACTCTGGATCGACGATGCTGAGCAATGGCGGCGTATCTTTGTAGATGCGGTCGGTTTCGCCGACGAACGTCAGATCGCCGCTCTGCTGGCGTTCTTCCCAGTTTTCCAGGGTTTCGATATAGCGCAGGCCATCGAGGCCTTCGATGTGGATCTGGTGAATATCGCTGATTGCGAAGTAAGTGTGCAGCGCCTGGCTGAAGCTTACGGTTTCGCTTCCGTTGTTGTAGCTGACCAGGCTGACATTGAGTGCATGGTCCAGGCGGATGCTGAGTTTCAGGGCAACGTTGTGCGGCCAGCCGGGTAAATGACCTTCAGCCTGCGGCAGGACGAACTCCACCAGCAGCGCATCGCCATCTTCACCAATCCCCAGCAGTTCCCAGTCCAGCGTGCGGACTTCCCCGTGGGCTTTGGCGGGCTCGCTGCTCTGGCGCATCGCCTGTACGCTTTGCGGGTTGCGCTCCAGGCTGCCGAACCATGGCCAGCAAACCGGAATACCGGCACGAATCGGTTTGCCTTGCTTGAACAGCGCACCATCGTTCAGCCAGATCAGAGGCTCCTGGCCTGCGACCTGATAACTGAGGATGTGCGCGCCTTGCTGGGCAACCAGCAGCTCTGCATCGCCATGACGGATACGCCAGCAATTCAGCTCGTCGTATTTTACGGATTCAACCTGCGGTGTTGGCATGCGAAGTTCTCACTCAAGGACCGTGACATGAATAGACGCTTTCAAGGTCGAGGAGTTTAGCCTTAACCGGCCGGTCTTTGCCCGAACGGCAATTTACCGCCGTGCCGGGACCGAACGTGTCCGGCCGCTGCTGTCGATGGCCACGAAGACGAACACGGCTTCGGTGACCTTGCGCCATTCGCTGCTCAACGGGTCGTCGCTCCAGACTTCGACCATCATCTTGATCGAGGTACGGCCGACTTCCAGGGTCCGTGTATAGAAGGAAAGCTGTTCGCCAACGGCCACCGGCACCAGGAATGCCATGCGGTCGATCGCAACGGTGGCGACACGCCCGCCGGCGATCTTGCTGGCCATTGCGGTGCCTGCAAGGTCCATCTGTGACACCAGCCAGCCGCCAAAGATATCGCCGAAACCATTGGTTTCACGGGGCAGGGCTGTAATTTGCAAGGCCAGGTCGCCTTGTGGGGTTGGATCTTCTTGTTCGAGCTCAATCATGCCTAGGGTGCCTCTGACCCATGACTCTCATTGTTTTCTACCGCGGTTGACAGGTGCCATTCAAAACTACGTCGGTGAACATTGTGTGTTCAGCCGACCTATGGCTCCAAAAGGGAAACTCTGCGAAAGCCGCTGGCTAAAGAGGTTTTTGCGCAGTTTCCCGATGCGCGTGACGGTCTGCGAGTATATCGGGCGTTGCGTCACAGCACGACCATTGGGCTTTCTTTTTACCGAGCGCCGCTTCTGCTAGGTGTTTTTTGAAACAATTTGCTATCTTGCCTGACCTCTACAGGTGACAAGACTGCCTGTACACGCAATTTTGGTGCCTATCTGCACAATTGCCCCGGACAATCGCTTCTGCACGCCACCCCGCCGCAGCCAGCGTAGCTGTCGTTCGCTCATTCAAAGAAAAGCCCAAAGAGAAGCCTTGTCATGTCATCCGTACCTTTAGATTCCGCGAAGCCAGCGCGGCCTTTGACCCGCAGCGATTACAAAACCTTGTCGCTTTCAGCCCTGGGTGGGGCGCTGGAGTTTTACGACTTCATCATTTTCGTCTTCTTCGCGGCGGTGGTCGGGAAGCTGTTCTTCCCGGCGGACATGCCCGACTGGCTGCGCATGATGCAGACCTTCGGCATTTTTGCTGCCGGTTATCTGGCAAGACCGCTGGGCGGCATCATCATGGCGCACTTCGGTGACCTGCTGGGCCGCAAGAAAATGTTCACCCTGAGCATTCTGATGATGGCCGTGCCGACCCTGATCATGGGTCTGCTGCCAACCTACGCTCAAATCGGCATGTGGGCACCGATCCTGCTGCTGTTGATGCGCGTCATTCAAGGCGCTGCGATTGGCGGTGAAGTGCCGGGCGCCTGGGTATTCGTGTCCGAGCACGTTCCGGCCCGTTATGTCGGTTATGCCTGTGGAACGCTGACGGCCGGCCTGACGGCGGGCATCCTGATCGGTTCGCTGGTGGCGACCGTGATCAACAGCATCTACACACCGGTCGAGGTTTCCGACTACGCATGGCGCATTCCTTTCCTGCTGGGCGGTGTGTTCGGCCTGATGTCGGTCTACCTGCGTCGTCTGCTGCACGAAACCCCGGTGTTTGCCGAACTGCAACAGCGCAAGGCGCTGGCCGAAGAGCTGCCGCTCAAGGGCGTGCTGCGTGATCATCGCGGTGCCGTTGTGCTGTCGATGCTGCTGACCTGGCTGCTGTCGGCCGGGATCATCGTCGTGATCCTGATGACGCCGACCCTGCTGCAGACCAAATACGAATTTCCGGCGGCCACTGCCTTGAAGGCCAACAGCCTGGCGATCATTTTCCTGAGTCTGGGTTGTATCGGTGCGGGCGCGCTGGCGGATCGTATCGGCGCGGGCCTGGTATTGCTGCTGGGCAGCGCGGGTCTGTTGATCAGCTCCTGGACTTTCTACCATGTGCTGGCCGCCCATCCGGACTGGCTGTTCCCGCTGTATGCCGTGACCGGTCTGTTCGTCGGCACCATCGGCGCCGTGCCGTACGTCATGGTCAAGGCGTTCCCGCCTGTGGTGCGTTTCTCGGGGCTGTCGTTCTCCTACAACGTCGCGTATGCCATCTTCGGCGGCCTGACCCCGATGGTCGTGACCCTGATGCTCAAGACCAGCCCGATGGCTCCGGCCTGGTACGTGGCGGCGCTGAGCGGCCTGGGCATGGCGTTGGGCCTGTATCTGCTCTCCAAGAAGCGCTGATTGCCTCTCGCTGAAGCATTTTGTCTTGCATGAAGGCCGTCATCCCGAAAGGGGGACGGCCTTTTCATCTTATTGTCACAATCAATTCATAGAGTATTCATACGGCCCACCAATGACGGCAGGTCTCAGATCCTCTACATCCCCTGCAGGAGCGCAAGGCATGACACTCAAGAGCTGGATGACCGCACTGACATTCGCTGCCGCCGCAGTTGCGACAGCCAATTCCTTCGCTGCTGTTGACCCTGCGATCAAGCCTTACGCAAAAACCACGGGTGTGTCCGGAAACCTCTCCAGCGTGGGTTCCGATACCCTGGCAAACCTGATGACCCTGTGGGCCGAGGCCTACAAGAAAGAATACCCAAGCGTGAACATCCAGATTCAGGCCGCAGGTTCCTCCACTGCGCCGCCAGCCCTGACGGAAGGCACTGCCAACCTCGGGCCGATGAGCCGCAAGATGAAGGACGGCGAGTTGTCGGCGTTCGAGTTGAAGCATGGCTACAAGCCGACCGCCATTCCGGTCGCCGTGGATGCCCTGGCCGTGTTCGTGCACAAGGACAACCCGATCAAGGGCCTGACCATGCAGCAAGTGGACGCGATTTTTTCCGTGACCCGTCTGTGCGGTGCCAAGGCTGATGCCAAAACCTGGGGCGATGTCGGCGTGACCGGCGACCTGGCGAGCAAGCCGATCCAGTTGTTTGGCCGTAACTCGGTGTCCGGCACCTATGGCTACTTCAAGGAAGAGGCGCTATGCAAAGGTGACTTCAAGGCCAACGTCAACGAGCAGCCGGGTTCGGCTTCGGTGGTCAGCGCCATCAGCAGCTCGCTGAACGGCATTGGTTACTCGGGTATCGGCTACAAGACTTCCAGCGTCAAGACTGTACCGCTGGCCAAGAAGGAAGGCACAGAGTTCGTCGAGGACAATGAAGCCAACGCCTTGAATGGCACTTACCCGTTGTCGCGTTTCCTGTACGTATATGTGAACAAGGCGCCGAACAAGCCTCTGGCACCGCTGGAAGCCGAATTTCTGAAGCTGGTGCTGTCCAGACAGGGCCAGGAAGTGGTGATGAAGGACGGTTACATCCCGTTGCCGTCCCGCGTGGTGGAAAAGGCATTGGCCGATCTGGGCCTGCAAGGTACCTCGGGTGTCGCTTCGAAATAACAGCAGCATGAGGGGAGGCTGAAGGATTGGCCTCGCAAGCAATTGAACAGTCCGCTGCCGGTTTTCCTGGGCGGCGGGCTTTTTTGCGTCACCTTACTGTAATGTTTTTGTCATATAAGGCCGTTACGGTGTGCGCGCATGAATGATCTGGCTAAATCGAGAATGAATCAGAGTTCACCTCCAGCGCGCATTGATTTCAATACGCCCGAGATGCTGCGCAAGCGCCGCGTTCGTGCCTTCAAGGACCGCCTGACCCGCTGGTATGTCGCCATCGGTGGCCTTGCCGTGCTGGCCGCTATCACGCTGATCTTTTTCTACCTCGCCTATGTCGTCGCGCCGTTGTTCAAGGGTGCCAGCCTGAGCGTCAAGACGCCGCTGAACGCTACCTGGATGCAGGACGCGGGCAAGCCGCTGATGATTACCATCGAAGAGCAGAACCAGATCGGCATGCGGGTTTCCGACAAGGGCGAAGTGATCTTCTTTGATATCAAGGAGGGCAGCGAACTGCAGCGCATCAGCCTGCCGCTGCCGGCCGGAGTGACCGTTGCGTCCATCGGCAAGGATCAGCCCGGCGCGCCGCTGATTGCCTTGGGTCTGTCCAATGGTCAGGTGCTGATCTTCAAGCATGCCTACCAGACGACTTATCCGGACAACAAGAAAACCATCACCCCGAGCATTGCCTGGCCTTACGGCGAGACGCCGCTGGTGCTGGACGATCAGGGCCGGCCGGTGGAGTACGTTACCGTCAGCGCCAGTGGCGACAATCTCAAGGTTGCAGGTTCAACCGGCACCCAGTTGCACGTCTTGGCGCTGGAGCAGACCGAGAACATGATGACGGGCGAGATGACCCGCGAGCAGAGCCATATCGATCTGCCGCAGATGTCCGCTGCCGTCAAAGCCATCTATATCGATCCTCGCCAGCAATGGCTGTATGTGATCAATGGCCGTGCCCAGGCCGATGTGTTCAGCCTGCGTGACCGTACCCTCAATGGTCGTTACAAGCTGCTGGAAGACGGCAACGCGGAAATCACCGCCAGCGCTCAACTGGTGGGCGGCATTTCACTGATCATCGGTAACTCCAAGGGCAGCATGAGCCAGTGGTTCATGGCCCGTGATACCGATGGCGAGCAGCGCTTCATGCGCGTTCGCGACTTCAAGATGAGCCACGCGCCGATCGTGCAGATCAGGGCCGAGCAACGTCGCAAGGGTTTCATCGCTCTCGATGCTTCCGGCAAGCTGGGCGTATTCCACAGCACGGCCCATCGCACCTTGCTGGTCGATCAGGTGGTGGAAGGCTCGGGCATTCTTGCGTTGTCGCCACGGGCCAACCAGATTCTGGTCGAGAGTTCAGGCCTGCTGCTGCCCATGACGCTGGATAACCCGCACCCGGAAGTGTCCTGGAGTTCGTTGTGGGGCAAGGTCTGGTACGAAAACTACGATTCGCCTCAGTATGTCTGGCAGTCCACGGCGTCCAACAGCGATTTCGAGCCCAAGCTGAGCCTCGCGCCGCTGACCTATGGCACGTTGAAAGCCGCGTTCTACGCCATGATCCTGGCTGCGCCGCTGGCCATTGCTGCCGCGATCTATACCGCCTACTTCATGGCACCGGGCATGCGCCGCAAGGTCAAGCCGGTCATCGAGCTGATGGAAGCGATGCCGACGGTGATCCTCGGCTTCTTTGCCGGATTGTTCCTGGCGCCGTATCTGGAAGGCCATTTGCCCGGCATCTTCAGCCTGCTGCTGTTGACGCCTATCGGCATTCTGCTGGCAGGCTTCCTGTGGACCCGCTTGCCCGAGTCGATCCGCCTGCGTGTGCCCGATGGCTGGGAAAGCGCGATTCTGCTGCCGGTGGTGTTGTTGGTGGGCTGGTTCTCCCTGGGCATGAGCCCGCATCTGGAGAACTGGTTCTTCGGCGGCGACATGCGCATGTGGATCAGCAATGACCTGGGCATCACCTACGATCAGCGCAATGCACTGGTCGTGGGTATCGCCATGGGCTTTGCGGTCATCCCCAATATCTACTCGATTGCCGAAGATGCGGTCTTCAGCGTGCCGCGCAGCCTGACCCTGGGTTCGCTGGCCCTTGGCGCGACGCCCTGGCAGACCCTGACCCGCGTGGTGATCCTGACGGCCAGCCCCGGCATCTTCTCGGCGCTGATGATCGGCATGGGCCGTGCCGTGGGTGAAACCATGATCGTGCTGATGGCCACCGGCAACACGCCGATCATGGACATGAACCTGTTCGAGGGCATGCGCACTCTGGCGGCCAACGTTGCCGTGGAAATGCCCGAGTCGGAAGTGGGAGGCAGTCACTATCGCGTGCTGTTCCTCGCGGCGCTGGTGCTGCTGGTGTTCACTTTTGTCATGAACACCCTGGCAGAGCTGATTCGTCAGCGCCTGCGCAAGAAATACTCGTCGCTTTAAGGAAGGCAGAACTTAGTGAAACGGGACTCTCTCAAGAGCTGGTTCAAAAGCGGCGCCCCCGGCGTCTGGCTGAGTGCGGGCGCTGTTTCCATCGCGGTGATCATGACCATCGGGCTGCTGGCGGTGATTGCCGTGCGTGGCCTGGGGCATTTCTGGCCGGCGGATCTGGTGCATGCGCAATACGATGTGCCCGGTCAGCCCCCGCATGTGCTGATCGGCGAGCGGGTCGAGCAGGAGCAGGTGCCGCTTGCGCGTCTCAAAGGGGCTGGCTTGCCTGTCCCGGAAAATGGCCCCGAATTCATGACCCGCGAGCTGTTCAAGGTCGGCAACCGTGACCTGAACCCCAGCGATTTCACCTGGGTGGTCGGTGAATGGCTGACCGGAGAGAGCCTGCCTGCCGAACTGATGACCCTGGAGCGACGTGAGTGGGGCAACTTCTACGGCTATCTGGTCAACGTCAAGGAAAACGGCACGGTCGTGGCTGAAGGCGAAGCGGCCTGGCCGACCCTGCAAGAGCGCATCAAGCGTGTCGAGAAGCTGGCCGACGAGCTTTACAGCCTGGAAAAGAAAGATATTGGCGCCATCAACTACGGTATCGAGCGTCTGCGCCTGCAGGCCCGCAAACTTGAGCTGGAAGGCCGGCTCGATGCGACGGCTCAGGCGGACATGGCTGCCGAGCGGGCCGAGCTGGATGCCCGCTATAAAGTGATCGAAGAGCGGCTTGGCGGCCTGCATCAGGCGTTCGACCGGGACAGCCTGACCGCCCGCGATGCCAACGGCAAAGAGGTGGAGATCAGTCTGGGCAAAGTGGTGCATGCCTATCAGCCCAATGCCATGGGGTTCTTCACCAAGATCGGTTTCTACTTCAAGAAACTCTGGGAATTCCTGAGCGAGGATCCACGGGAAGCCAACACCGAAGGCGGCATTTTCCCGGCCATTTTCGGCACGGTGATGATGACGCTGATCATGGCCGTGATTGTCACCCCGTTTGGCGTACTGGCAGCGGTCTATCTGCGTGAGTACGCACGCCAGGGCACGGTCACGCGGCTGATCCGCATTGCCGTGAACAACCTGGCCGGTGTGCCTGCCATCGTCTATGGCGTGTTTGGCCTGGGCTTTTTTGTCTATGTGCTGGGCGGCTCTCTGGACCACCTGTTCTTCCCCGAAGCGCTGCCTGCGCCGACTTTCGGCACGCCGGGCCTGTTGTGGGCGTCGCTGACTCTGGCACTGCTGGCCGTTCCGGTGGTGATCGTGGCCACCGAAGAAGGTCTGGCGCGCATTCCCCTGAGTCTGCGTGAAGGTTCGCTGGCGCTGGGTGCGACCAAGGCCGAGACCCTGTGGAAAATCGTCTTGCCCATGGCCAGCCCGGCAATGATGACCGGTCTGATCCTGGCGGTGGCCCGTGCCGCAGGCGAGGTCGCGCCCTTGATGCTGGTGGGTGTGGTCAAGCTGGCACCGTCTCTGCCGCTGGATGGCAACTACCCCTACCTGCATCTGGATCAGAAGATCATGCACCTGGGGTTCCATATTTATGACGTGGGCTTCCAGAGCCCCAATGTCGAGGCCGCACGTCCGCTGGTATATGCCACGGCCTTGCTGCTGGTGCTGGTGATCGCCTTGCTCAACCTGTCGGCGGTCGCCATTCGTAACCATTTGCGCGAGAAGTACAAGGCGCTCGACAACTGATCCGAAAGTACCGCCCCGCACTGGCAGGGCGGTTCGATGATGCGAAAAGTTCGCACAGGAGCAATCCATGCAACACGAAGGCTCAAACCGCGGCGTCAACATGTCGGCCCTGGGGCGCAACAAGTCAGGTTTGCATCTGGCCGATGAAATCGTGGCAATTGAAGTTCCGGGCCTGAACCTGTTTTACGGTGAAAAGCAGGCGCTGTTCGATGTCAGCCTGAACATTCCCAAGCAGAAGGTGACGTCGTTCATCGGCCCGTCCGGTTGCGGCAAGTCGACGCTGCTGCGCACCTTCAACCGCATGAACGATCTGGTCGATGGCTGCCGGGTAGAAGGCGCTATCAACCTCTATGGGCACAACATCTACAGCAAGGGCGAGGAAGTTGCCGAGCTGCGCCGCCGCGTCGGCATGGTGTTCCAGAAGCCGAACCCGTTCCCCAAGACGATCTACGAGAACGTGGTCTACGGCCTGCGTCTTCAAGGGATCAACAAAAAGCGCGTACTCGACGAGGCTGTCGAGTGGGCACTCAAAGGTGCGGCCTTGTGGGATGAGGTCAAGGACCGGCTGCATGAGTCGGCGCTTGGTCTGTCCGGCGGTCAGCAGCAGCGTCTGGTGATTGCCCGCACTATCGCCGTGGAGCCGGAAGTCCTGCTGCTCGACGAACCCTGTTCGGCGCTCGATCCGATTTCGACGCTGAAAGTTGAAGAACTGATCTACGAACTGAAATCCAAATACACCATTGTGATCGTTACCCACAACATGCAGCAGGCGGCACGGGTCTCGGATTACACCGCTTTTATGCACATGGGCAAACTCGTCGAGTTCGGTGATACGGATACGTTGTTCACCAACCCGACCAAAAAGCAGACAGAAGACTACATCACCGGTCGTTACGGCTAGGACGTGCTCCGTCAGCCCTGAACCACCGCTGCGTTTTCGCAATTAACCGGACGTTCCAAGGACACCCAGCATGATCCACAAAGACAGCCATACACATCACATCTCGCAACAGTTCAACGCCGAACTCGAAGAAGTTCGCAGCCACTTGCTCGAAATGGGTGGCCTGGTCGAGAAGCAGGTCAACGATGCCGTCACGGCCCTGATCGAAGCCGACTCGGGCCTGGCCCAGCGGGTCCGGGAAGTCGACGACCGGATCAACCAGATGGAGCGCAACATCGACGAAGAATGCCTGCGCATTCTTGCCCGTCGCCAGCCTGCGGCTTCCGACCTGCGCCTGATCATCAGCATTTCCAAGTCGGTGATCGACCTTGAGCGTATCGGTGACGAAGCCACCAAGATCGCCCGTCGCGCCATTCAACTGTGCGAAGAGGGCGAAGCGCCGCGCGGTTATGTGGAAGTGCGTCATATCGGCGACCAGGTGCGCAACATGGTTCGCGATGCGCTGGATTCGTTCGCACGCTTCGATGCGGAGCTGGCACTGTCTGTCGCCCAGTACGACAAGATCATCGACCGCGAATACAAGACCGCGCTGCGTGAGCTGGCGACCTACATGATGGAAGACCCGCGCTCGATCTCCCGTGTACTGAACGTGATCTGGGTCCTGCGTTCGCTGGAGCGTATCGGTGACCACGCCCGTAACATTTCCGAGCTGGTGATCTATCTGGTGCGTGGTACGGACGTACGCCACATGGGTCTCAAGCGCATGAAGGAAGAAGTACAGGGTATCCTGAGCGAAACCTCTAATGTTCCGGGTAAGACTGACGATAATTAAGATTGCCTGCGAAAAAACGCCCGGCATAAGCTGGGCGTTTTTCGTTCAGAGGATTAAGATTTGCAACCGCCCGCGAACTTCCGTGCTGGCGCAGTCATTCAATATGGCAGTTGGCTACCTACCAACGCTATGCTTGCCGAAACAAAGGGCGTGTTGGCATACCGCGGTTCACCTTCAAGGTGAACACGCCCGCAGGAGCGTCGATGAGTAAAGTCAGTGTATTGGTGGTGGATGACGCGACTTTCATCCGCGACTTGGTAAAAAAAGGGCTGCGCAATTATTTCCCCGGTATTCATACCGAGGATGCGGTCAACGGCCGCAAGGCCCAGGCGTTGTTGGTTCGCGAGACCTACGATCTGATTCTCTGCGACTGGGAAATGCCTGAAATGTCCGGGCTGGAGCTGTTGGCCTGGTGTCGTGAGCAAGACAATTACCTCAAGACCGTCCCATTCATCATGGTGACCAGTCGTGGCGACAAGGAAAACGTCGTCCAGGCCATCCAGGCTGGCGTAACCGATTTCGTTGGCAAGCCGTTCACCAACGAACAGTTGTTGACCAAGGTCAAGAAGGCCCTGGCCAAGGTGGGCAAGCTTGATCTGGTGATGTCCGGTGCTCCGGCGCGCATGAACTCTCCGCTCAATGACTCCCTGAGCGCATTGACCGGCGGCAAGGCCGAAGTGGTCCGTAGCGCAGCACCTGCTGCACCGGCGGCACCTGCATCGGCAGGCATCGCCAAGGCACCGCCAGTGGCCGCCAAGACCTCCGAGCCGGCAGGGCGTGGCCAAGGCCAGTTGCGTCTGCCCAACGGTAATCAGCCATGCGTCATCAAGACCCTGAGCCTGAAAGAAGCCTTGCTGCTGATTCGTCGCACCGACGCACTGCCGCAGATTCTCGACAGCGCCGTGATTGACCTTGAGCAGGGTGAGAACAATGAGGTGGCACGCTTGAATGGCTACCTGCATGCCGTCGTCGCCTTCGAGCAGAAGCCTGACAGCGAATGGTTGCAAGTGACCTTCCGCTTCGTCGACCAGGATGCCCAGAAGCTCGACTACCTGTCGCGCCTGATCGCCCGCGGCACCGCCCAGAAGCATTTCGTTCCTGGCGCCTGATTGTCGACCCCTTCGCGAATGAATTCGCTCCTGTGGTAGGAGCGGATTTATCCGCGAGACGATCTTCCAGATATCCCCGTTTCAGAACTTTCCTGCGTAATAAATGCTGGCTTTCCGGTTTCGGAGGCTGGTTATTGCCTGTTCCGTCTGTCTCGCCGCATGAAATATGCATACGAGACTACCCAAATGACGCCTACCATAACTCAATCGCTGAATATCCAGACCATCAGTGCCCGTCGATTGTTCTTCAATATCCATCACGCCCTGGGCGTCGATGCTGGCGAACACTACAGGGTCGATGCTCAGGCCTTGCCCGAAGAGCATTTTCGGGTGACCCGACTCGTTCTCCAGCATCTGCTCGGGGATGACAGCAGTTTCTCGAACGCCAGCATTGCAAACCCCAGAGCGCCTCAGGGACAGAAACTGTTTCTGATTTACCAGAGCGAAAAAGCCTGGAAGCTCTATGCCGATGCAATGGCGACCTCTCTGTCCGAGGTGACGCCCTGGTTGGTGCATCAGTTCTTTTCCCGACTGGCGTGGCTCGACGAGTCGACGGTCAGCTCCGAAACGGGCAGGGCGCAACTGAATGACTATTTGTACGGGCTTCGCCCTTATCGGGGCGAGGAGGTTGTACTGGACCTCAAGGATTATCCTGAACTTGGCGGGCTGTTGACGGCAGTCCCGCAGGATCTTCGCCTGTGGATGGTGCAGTTCAGGCGTGGCGCCCGCTTGATGTCTATCGGTGAGTGGATCGCGCACAGTTCCGGGCATGTGCTTTATAGCGGTATATCTGCCGCCAGGGACGAAAAAGACCGTGCTCCGTTGAGCGTGGTCTATGACGCGATTGCCCGGATGTTGCCGTCCGGCGAATACCGTGACCGGCCCTTGTCGGTTGCGCTCGATCAGAAGCTGGCGGAAGTTGCGACATGGTGGCAACTTGAGTTCTATCTGAAGGCAACCTCCGAAAACGACCCGCGTTGCGCAGGTTTGCAGATCGACTTCCTGACACCCACACCTTTCGCCAGTCGGGCCGAGTTCTATCGCAAGGCAGTCGCTTATGCCGTGAACTCCGATGACGATGCCTGGTTATCCCAGGCCATCGCCACTGCAAAGGCTGCCCCTGGCATGCGTGCGCTCTCGCTGGCGATCGAGCTGCGTTTCAAGCATGCAGGTCTGACGTTCGAGTCAGCCATTGCGCTGGCCACAGTGCTGCTGGATTCGGCGCTCAAGTCCAGTCCCGAGGTCAGCGAATTGATGCTCACGTCACGGGGGCTGGATGTTCATGTGCCGCGCCTGGACACCTGGAGCGCAGTGCACAATGCCGATGAGCTGTTCCGGGAGCTTGGGATCGGTTTGTTGTGCAGGCCTGAAACCGATGCCTTGCGCTGGAGGCCCGCACATACCTGGTATGCGTTGATCCAGACCGCTCGGTTCAAGGCCATGTTTACCTCGCTGCTCAACCGCATGCAGTGGTTCGGAGCCCTGAGCAGTCAGCAGGCCTCGCCGCGTATTACCCAGGCGCTGGCCGGGCGTGCCATAGTCGATTACTTCCTCGGGGCCACCGATGCCTTTGCCGAGCCGCTGGCAAAGACGCTGCGCGGCGCGTGGGTCTGTGGCTACAGTCATGTCCAGCTTTGCGCGAGATTGCGGGACGATATCAAGACTCGCCTGCCCGGCGTGTCCTCGCC
The DNA here is from genome assembly GCF_018968705.1 of Pseudomonas lijiangensis. Lineage (NCBI taxonomy): Bacteria > Pseudomonadati > Pseudomonadota > Gammaproteobacteria > Pseudomonadales > Pseudomonadaceae > Pseudomonas > Pseudomonas lijiangensis. The sequence goes on along the minus strand of NZ_CP076668.1, from coordinate 5,726,773 downwards.
GGTGCTCGAGATGCTGCATTACCTGTTGCTACGCGAAACGATGCCCGAGCTGCTGGTGGAAGGTGTTCCCGATCATCTGCAATACGGCCGATCGCTGCAAAGCGTGGCGCTGACTCATGGTGTGGCATTGCTCGAAAGCCTGCGAACGGGCCATTCCCTTGCGCTTCAATACGATGAGGTTATCGAGATCAGCGCGCAGTTGACCCGGTCAACCGATGCCACTGTCCATGCCTTGTGGGCAAACAGCCTGGTCATTCCGGCTTTGCGTTACGCCATTGCGCATGGCGCCATTGAGTGGAGTATCGACGATCTCGACCGGGCAAGCCCCGCGCAGGTCAGGCAGGCCTTGAGCTATCTCAAGGCTCAGCAGGAGCTGCACGCCTCTGAATTGAATGACTTGTTGAGTATCAAACCGCCGGATCGCAAGCGCCTTGCCGAACAAATGCTGATCGAGGCCAATGTTGACCGTCGACTCTGGGAGGTCGCCATCAAGGTTCACAACTGGCCAATACTGCAGGAACATGGCTTTACCATCTCGAACACCTACTCCATTGATCGTCTGCTGGCTGTGGGGCGCCCACAGGCCACAATCGTGGAGCTGGTGATGATGGGAGAGGCTTACATTAAAGGAAAACCGTCGATTCCCGAGGCCTATGACGGTGCGTTCGACTCATTCCGGCAAGCGCTGATCCGTGCTGAAGCCAGAGTCATGAGGCGCCTGTTGTCCGAGATGCAGGTCGCAGATCGAACGGCCCTGCTGAACTCGACCTGTGAAGTGAGCCGGGTAGCCTTTGCTGACGGAGAGGGTGTCCAGGGGCTCTTCATTCGTTGCCAGCCGGGTGATCATCGGGCTGACTTTCACGAGCACAAGGTCGCCGAGGAGGTGTTTCATGAATTGATCCCCGCTGGCGGGGTCATCCGTAAAGTCCAGCAACGCTTCCAGTACACCGTTCAACTCGAAACCGGTTTTAGCGGGAATATCGTGGAAACGGTCGAGAAAAGGCAGCGTAATGCCGAAAAAATCGCCCAGGCACCGATTACCCCATTGTTACCCCTCGATAGCGACGCTTATCTCAAGGGCACGGCTTCTCGCTCTTCGGCGATATACCACCAGCCGCGCCTGGGAACACTGATTCCGGCCCCCGGACTCATTTATCTTCCCGGCGGGAGTGAGCAGGCCAGGCTTGATGCTTTTGTGCAGGTTGCCGCAGGCCATTTGCTCGCCCGCTTTCTGGAAAGAAGCAGGGCTGAACATGAACATGTGACCCAGTGGGAACAGTTATGGGCCAAAGAGCGGGAATATGCCGATATTGCGGCACGTCTGATCATTCCCTTCTATGGCTGTATCACCGATCTGGCTCACGACAATCACTCTGCCGGAGTCATTGTCGGCTGTGTGGCGGAGGTGGCTTTCGCATTGATTCCTGCCGGGCAATTCGTCGGCTCGACGGCGCGGATTGTCCTGAAGGCCGGTGAAATGAGTGTGCTGTCGATATTCAGCCTGACTGGCAAGGCGGTGGCTCGTCTGATAGTCGGGCTGGCAGAACAGAGCGCCCTGTTTGCCGTGCGAGATGTGGGCAGGCTCGCTTTCAAGGCTGGCAAGCTGGGTTGGACGAGGTTACTGGAGCAGGTGCCCTCGTTGAAAAGGATCTTTGCTTCCCGGGGGGCTCTGGAAAGCGGCCTTTGCTTCGACAAGGGCATGTATCGGGTAACGGACAGTGCTGAGCACCCATGGAGCCCCAAGGTGAAGGCGCTCGACAGACGTGCCATTGTCGATGGCCGACCTGATGTCGTTGTACGCAATATCGGTACTGCGCAGGAGCCGGATTTCAGACTGCTCGATCCTGAGTCCGATGCAGTTTTCGGGAAAAAACTGACAACGATCTCGAAAACCGGACCGCTGGAGTTTTCAGTGTTGTCTGCAAGCGAAGGCATTGTTCCTGGCCACTATCCGACTGTATTGCCGGTCACTTCGAAAGTGGATGGCTTCACCGAGCTGTCTATTGCCCAAGGCTGTCGTGTCCATGTCATTGAAAGAGGGGAAGGGGTGTTCGATATCCTGGTCGATGGCGAACGCTATCATCTCGAAGCTGGCAAACCGGATGCTGCCATGCGCAAGCTGGCGGTCAGCAAGCTCTCCAGCGAGGCATACGGGCTGGAGGAAATCGAAAGTGCGTGCCGGGCACGCCGCAACCTGGAGCTGGTGCCCTGCGCGACTGGTATCAAGCTGGCGACGCCGGTTCCAGAGCCACTGGTACCTGGGTCGACCTCTCCCAAGCGAACCGGCAAATATCCGAGTCATGCCATGGATGCCCGTGAGTTCACACTGGAAAGACTGACCACGGGGGCCGGAGAAACCTCTCAAAGTCTCGATGTCTTCGTTTATGAGGGGAAGTTCTGCAAATGGGCCGAGCAACCTGAAGTAACCCCCTCGACGTCGGCACAGACCGCAGCGGTCGGGAAGATGGTCATGCCGCTTTCCCAGGAGGAACTGGAGCTTTTCTCATTACCTGAAATACCGGTTTACCTGCCGGAACTGGATGGGGTGCTTTCGGGTTCAGGTCGATTGGGGGTGCCGCCAAACTATTCCCCCGAAGATACGGCCTTCATTTATGAGTTCGCTCCTGTTGTCGAATTTGGAGCCATCGCTCATGGCGTCAAGGACACTCGCACGCTGCGCGGAGCGCGACTGCAGCATGCGAATACAGACTGGATTTTCGTGGAGCCTGACACGGGTGTTTTCTACAAGACGCGAACCCCTGAGTCTGCCCAGACTGCGTTGAGGTTTTCCCGTGTTACAGATGCTGACGAGATCAATGAGTTTATTCGTGTGTCGGAGAAATACAGGCTGGTGCGGGAGCGTCCGAATATAGAGACGGATCGTGAAAATATCGCGCGTCTGCTGTTCGATCTGCTCGATGAGTCTGAACGGAGTGCGTGGAAGGTTTCATGGGGGCAGCAGATCTCTTCCTATGATGACTATGTGCAGTGGTGTCTTGCCAACAAGGAAGATAATGCGCTTCTGGGGTTTGCCAGTAACATCCTGGCAGGCGAAGAGATCCAGAAGAAGTTCGTGGAACTTGCCAAGCAATGCATTCCCGACTTCAAGAAGATTGCCCAGAGAAGCGTGCCCGAAAAGCAGCACATCATGGAGGTGCTCAACAGGCTTTTGCCGGTAGCGGGTTCAAAAGACAAATGGGAGGCGCTGAATATTCAGAGCATTGTTACTCCCAAGGCCACAAAAGCGATTCTGAAACAGATCAAGGGGGCAAATCTTTCCTTTGCACAGGTTTATACCGAGTCCGGGGATCGAGTGGTGTATTACGCGCTTTCCGGAGGAGAGAAAGCGAAACCTCTCAAATTGCGGATCGACTCTGCTGAAACTACCGAGCAGATACTGGATGGCATCATATTCCGCGATGCCCGTGGCCGAATGGCAGGTCGCAATCCCGATCCACGATTTACCAGCCTGCCGGTTGTGCGGGATGCCTCTCGTACAGTGATCCGGGATTTCAGCCGTGACCTCGATGCGGAGCGATTGATCGCGACGGTGTTGAAAGAGGACATGGCAACCACGCGCCTGACCCATATCAGATTCTTTACCGTGCTCGACACCTGTCGCTCGTGCGGCGGATTTGTCTTGCCGCGTTTGAAACTGGACTTCCCTGACGCACTGTTTTCCGTGACCTACCTGAAAAATTACACCTTTTCATAATTTATCCTGACCTGCGCGGTGTGCCGGACATACCGCGCAGCAGCACCCTGGCGTGCATTTATTGACGCTCGGTCCATGGCCTATTGATACGGCAGTGTCCTTTTCTGTCCCCAACGCTGCTAGGCTTGGCCCCTGTTGCCCATTATCCAGAACACTTCCGATGCTCGAACGCTTGCTGATCCTGACTGCCCTGACGCTGGCCTCGCAAATGGCCGCAGCAGTCACGATCTATAAAACCGTCGATGCCGATGGCGTCGTTGCCTTTTCCGACCGTCCCACCGCCGGTGCTTCTGTGGTGGTGTTCCGGGACCGGATGGTCGAGCATTTCGAGAAGCAGGTGCATTTGAGCGTCAAGAAAGAAGGCGGCGTGCATAGCCTGTATGTGCGCAACGACCTGTATGCGCCGGTTGAAGTGGAGCTCAAGCTTTCCGGGCTGAGTAACGTGCTGGGGATTACGGGATCCTCGTCAACCATCCGCCGCACGGTGCCTGCGCGCAGCAACGAACGCATGATCGTGCTGAGCCCCAAACAGGCGGGCAAGGCCATGAACTATGCCTCGATACTGACTTCCACGCTGGGCGATTCGAAGCGGGCCACTCAGGCCTACAAGTATCCTTTGCCCTGGGTGGGCGGGCCGTTCCGCCTGACTCAGGGGCCTGGTGGCAAATACAGCCATTACGGTCCGAAAGGGCGTTACGCGATGGACATCGCCATGCCGGAAGGCACGCCCATCATCGCAGCGCGTGCAGGCACGGTGGTGAAAGTCGAGAACAACCAGACAGGCCGAGGCTCGAACCCGTCAGGCAACTTTGTGCGGATCCTGCACAATGACGGCACCATGGGCGTCTATCTGCACCTGATGCGCGGTTCGGTGAGTGTCAGGGAAGGGCAGCAAGTGCATGTCGGCAGCCCGCTGGCGCGGTCCGGCAATACCGGCAACAGCACCGGCCCGCATTTGCACTTTGTCATCCAGCGCAATACGGGTAATGCGCTGGAATCCATTCCTTATGAATTCGCCACGCCGGTCCAGAGCCTGCCCAACTTCGCTGTGGGCGGGAATTAGGGCTTCTGTAGCTTCGCGAATGAATTCGCTCCCACCGTAGGAGCGAATTCATTCGCGAACGCAATCAATCGATCTTCAGCACCTTGGCCAGTACGATCTTCGGGCCTTTCATCTTCTTGATGATGATGCGCAGGCCTTCGACTTCCATCTGCTCTTCCTCTTCCGGCACCCGTTTCAGGGTTTCGTAGATCAGACCAGCCAGGGTTTCGGCCTCGATGTGGTCCAGGTCGATGCCCAGCAGGCGTTCGACCTTGAACAGCGGGGTATCGCCACGTACCAACAGTTTGCCCGGCTGGTAGGCGAGGATGCCGCGCTCGACCTTGCGGTGCTCGTCCTGAATGTCGCCGACCAGCACTTCCAGCACGTCTTCCATGGTCAGGTAGCCGATGATCTTGCCGTCAGCCTCTTCCACCAGCGCAAAATGCGCGCCGCCCTTGCGGAACTGCTCCAGCAGTTGCGACAGCGGCATGTGCCGTGAAACGCGCTCCAGCGGGCGGATCAGTTCGAAGAGGTTGAAGGACTCCGGAATATGGTCCAGTGCCGCCAGCTCCAGCAGAAGATCCTTGATGTGAAGCAGGCCGACGAATTCGTTGTTCTCGGCATCGTAGACCGGATAACGGCTGAATTTGTGGCGACGGAACTGGGCCAGGATTTCCTTGAGCGGCGCGTTGCAGTCCAGGGAAACCAGGTCTTCGCGGGAGTTGGCCCAGTCGACCACTTCCAGCTCACCCATTTCCACGGCCGAAGCCAGCACGCGCATGCCCTGATCGCTGGGGTCCTGGCCACGGCTGGAGTGCAGGATCAGTTTCAGCTCGTCGCGGCTGTAGCTGTGTTCGTGATGCGGGCCGGGCTCGCCCTGGCCGGCAATGCGCAGAATGGCGTTGGCGCTGGCGTTGAGCAGGTAGATGGCCGGGTACATCAGCCAGTAGAACAGATACAGCGGCACCGCAGTCCACAGCGACAGCAGCTCAGGCTTGCGAATGGCCCAGGATTTGGGAGCCAGTTCACCGATCACGATATGCAGGTAGGAAATGATGAAAAACGCCGTGAAGAACGACACGCCTTTGATCACTTCTGCGGATTCCACGCCCATCGCACTGAGCAGCGGCTCCAGCAAGTGGGCGAAGGCCGGTTCACCGACCCAGCCCAGGCCGAGGGAGGCGAGGGTGATGCCCAGCTGGCAGGCCGACAGGTAAGCATCCAGTTGCCCGTGAACCGTGCGCAGGATGTGGCCGCTCCAACCGTTTTTCTTGGCGATGGCCTCGACGCGGGTCGAGCGCAGTTTGACCATGGCGAACTCTGCTGCAACGAAGAAGCCGTTGAGCAGGACCAGGAACAGTGCGAAAAGAATCATGCCGAAATCGGCGAAGAGTGAAGCCGTGGTGAAACTAGGGGATGGGTCCATGGTGGGGTTTTGCGGAATCCGTTTTATTCAAGGTAAGGGCGTGCAGCACAGGAAATGGCGCCATGAACGGGGCAATGTAGCGGCTCGCAGCAAGCTTGCCTAGTAGTCTGGATCCACATCTCCGGGTTTTGCCAACTGAATGGCGGCGAAATGGCAGGTAAATACGCTGCCTTTGCCCATTACGCTGTTGATTTCAAGTGTGCCGCGATGGCGCAGCAGCACATGCTTCACGATGGCCAGGCCCAGGCCGGTACCGCCGGTATTGGAGGCGCGGCTGGTGTCGACGCGATAGAAACGCTCGGTCAGACGCGGCAGATGCTTGGTTTCGATGCCGATACCCGAGTCATGCACACTCAGGTGCGCACCGCGGTCGTCGGTCCACCAGCGAATACGGATATTGCCTTCGGCCGGCGTGTATTTCACGGCATTGAAGATCAGGTTGGAAAACGCGCTGCGCAGCTCGGTTTCGCTGCCCTTGAGCTGCATGTCGCTTTCCGCGTCGAGGGTGATCTGGTGATTCTTGCTGGCTGACAAGGCCTGAGCATCGGCCTTGATGGTCTTGAGCAGCGTCACTACGGCCACCGGATGGTTGTCCGAGGGGTAGTCGGTGGCTTCCAGCTTGGCCAGCAGCAGCAAATCGTTGAGCAGCGTCTGCATGCGCCCGCCTTGCTGGTGCATCTGTTGCAGCGCGCGAACCCAGCGCGGATTGACCTCTTCGACGTTGTCGAGCAGCGTTTCCAGATAGCCGAAGATTACTGTCAGCGGTGTCCGCAGCTCATGGGAAACGTTGGCGACGAAATCCTTGCGCATCTGTTCCAGCTGATGAATCCGTGTGACATCGCGCACCAGCATCAGGTGCTCGTTGTTGCCGTAGCGGGTAATCAACAGCTGGATGCGCAGGTGATCCTTGGTCGGCGAGGGGATTTCCAGCGGTTCGCTGTAGTTGCCCTGAGCGAAGTATTCCTTGAAGCGTGGATGGCGCACCAGGTTGGTGACCGGCTGGCCGCTGTCCTGAGGCGTCTTGAGCCCCAGCAGCGTTTCGGCGGCGCGGTTCCACCATTCCAGGTTGCCTTCGCTGTCGAGCATGATGACCGCATCACGCAAGGCGGCGGTGGACTCCTGGACACGGTCGATGACTGCCTGGAGGCGACCCCGTACGCGCTGATCCCTGCGCTGCAGGTGATAGATGCTGTCAAAGACCTCGCCCCACAGGCCGTAACCATCAGGTGGCGGCTCGTCGGTGCTGTGGTTGCTCAGCCATTCATGCAGGCGCAGCAGTTGCTTGAGGGTCCAGGCCAGGTAAAGCCCCAGCCCGATAGCCAGGCTCCAGCCATACTCGCCACTGATCAGGCCGACCACCATGCAGGCGGTGACCAGCAGCAACATGTGGCGTATCAGCGTGCCGTGCCAGTTTCGATTCAATTAAAGGTACATCCTTGACGGGTACACATTGGCTGCTGCCTTGTGTCTCTATGCAAACGGCTCTCAGCTTTTTGTGGAAAAGCGATAGCCGGTGCCGCGCACGGTTTGTACCAGATTCTCGTAGGCATCGCCCAGAGCTTTGCGCAGGCGCCGGATATGGACGTCCACGGTGCGCTCTTCGACATAGACGTTGCCCCCCCAGACCTGGTCCAGCAATTGGCCTCGAGTGTAGGCGCGTTCCTGATGGGTCATGAAGAATTGCAGCAGGCGGTATTCGGTAGGGCCCATTTCCGCGGGCTTGCCATCGATGGTCACGCGATGGCTGACCGGGTCGAGCAGCAGGCCGCCGACTTCTATGGGCGCTTCGCCGTCGCTCGGGCCCGCCCGGCGCAATACGGCTTTGAGGCGGGCAACCAGTTCCCGTGGCGAGAACGGCTTGGTGATGTAATCGTCGGCACCGACTTCCAGGCCCTGGATCTTGTTGTCCTCTTCGCCTTTGGCCGTCAGCATGATGATCGGGATGTCACCGGTCAGCTCGTCGCGCTTGAGGCGACGGGCCAGTTCGATACCGGATGTGCCGGGCAGCATCCAGTCGAGCAGGATGAGGTCCGGCTTGCGGTCAACGATAATCGCGTGGGCCTGCTGGGAGTTTTCCGCCTCAATGCAGTCATAGCCAGCCATTTCCAGTGCGACTGCGATCATTTCACGAATGGGGGCTTCGTCGTCAACGATCAGGATGCTCCTGCCAGCCATGCTCGAACCTCTTGTCATTTAACTGTCTTGGGGCGCATTAGATAACGGAATTATTGCAGTCGTGTGACATCTTCGGATGAGGCTAGCATGGGGCCTGAAATCAGCGCAGTGCGTAGTCCGCCACAATACCCAGGAAAATGACCAGGCCTGCCCAGTGGTTATGCAGGAAAGCCTTGAAACAGGCGTCCCGGTCCTTGAAGCGGGTGGTCCGGTATTCCCAGGCAAAACAGCCGGCGGCCACCAGCAGACCCGTGTAGAAAAAGGCGCCGAGTTCGAAACGCACGCCGGCCAGGATCAGGCAGCCCAGTGCCAGCCCCTGGAGCGTCAGGATGATGATGCGGTCGGCATCCCCGAACAGCACGGCAGTGGATTTCACGCCGATTTTCAGATCGTCGTCGCGATCAACCATGGCGTAGTAAGTGTCATAAGCCACAGTCCACAGCAGGTTGGCGATGTAAAGCAGCCAGGCGGCGGCAGGCAATGCGCCTGTTTCTGCCGTGAAGGCCATGGGCATTCCCCACGAGAACGCGGCACCCAGGACCACTTGCGGGTAATAGGTATAACGCTTCATGAACGGATAACAGGCGGCCAGCGCCAGACCGCCGAACGACAGCCAGACAGTCGTCGAATTGGTCAACAGCACCAGCAGAAAGCTCAATGTCACCAGAATGGCGAACAGTGCCAGTGCCTCTCGCGAACTGACCTTGCCACTGACCAGCGGACGCTGCTCGGTGCGTTTTACATGGCCATCCACCTTGCGATCCGCGAAGTCGTTGATGACGCAGCCGGCGGCACGCATCAGGAACACGCCGGTCACGAAAATCAGCACATTGCCCAGCGAGGGCGAGCCTTTACCGGCAATCCACAAGGCCCAGAGCGTTGGCCACAGCAGCAGGTAGACACCAATCGGCTTGTCGATGCGGGTCAACTGGATGAAGTCCCAGGCGCGAGGGTTCAGGCGATTGAGGGATTTGAGCAGCGACAGGTACATCAGGAGTGTTCCTCGCTCATGAGCACGTTCCAGAAATTTGGCAGGAAAATCTCGGCGACCAGCACGCTCAGCGGGCCACGGCTGAAGCACGAGCGGCGTGCCCACAGATCGCAGGCGGCATCCGCTTCGGGCAGCCAGGCCTCTGGGTAGCGACAGACCTGCAGCGGTCCGCGCTCGAAGGCCTTGTCGCTGAACAGCAACTCGCCCAGCGAGCGTGTTCCCAATTCATCCATGTTCAAGCCGCCTTCGAGCAAAGCGCTGCGTGCTGCAACGCTGCGGGCGAATACCCACTTCTCGCCGTTACCACGTAAATACACTTCACGCACCCAGCCCAGGCTGGCGTCGGGTAGCTCAAGCGCGGTGCATTCGTCAGGGCGCAGCGGCTGCCAGCCTTCAAACAGCAGCGTGACGCTGAAACCGTCTGACGACAGGCGCGTCAGGCGTCGGGTCAGGGAGTCCTGGTTGAACAGCCAGTCGAGAATCAAGGGGCCTGGCACATCGGCCATTTGCTCGTGTTCAAGCCAGACGGGGGCAGGCAGTGCGGGGTTTTGCTGGGACACGGTAAGCGATTATCGGCAGCCATCAAGGAGTGCGAGCTTAGCATGATTGCCGGGGTTGACCGACGATGGGCAGAGTACCCGGTATCACAAACAGGCTTGCATATGCTTGCCGTGGACAGTACAAACCTCGCGGGGATTTGACTCCTGCACCCGGACCGGTGGCAATCGACCGCTGCGCCAGTATTTAGCCTGATCATCGAGGGACCCGAACCATGAAAAAGTGGCAATGCATTGTCTGCGGCCTTGTCTACAACGAAGCCGATGGCTGGCCCGATGACGGTATTGCGCCCGGCACTCGCTGGGAAGATGTACCCGAAGACTGGCTTTGCCCGGATTGCGGCGTCGGCAAGATCGACTTTGAAATGATTGAAATCGGCTGATTTGTGTAGGACCGGACTTATCCGGGAACGCTGTGACTGACGATGAAGATGCAGTGAGCGTAAAGGCCCTTCCCGGATAAATCCGGTCCTACAGTAATGCGTCTGACCATGACGTTGGATTTTTGATGAGAGAAGTAATGAGCGCACCTGTCGTCATCATCGGCACCGGCCTTGCGGGTTATAACCTCGCCCGCGAGTTTCGCAAACTGGACGGCGAAACGCCGTTGTTGCTCATTACGGCCGATGATGGCCGCTCCTACTCCAAGCCCATGCTGTCCACCGGCTTTGGCAAGAACAAGCAAGCCGACGAGCTGAGCATGGCGCAACCCGGAGCCATGGCAGATCAGCTCAAGGCAGAGGTGCGCACTCATACCCGCATCAGCGGTATCGATCCAGGCCACAAGCGGCTGTGGATCGGTGAAGAGGCGGTGTATTACCGCGATCTGGTGCTGGCCTTGGGAGCGGAAACCATTCGGGTGCCTGTGGAAGGGGATGCACAGGACGTTATTTTCCCGATCAACGACCTTGAGGATTACGCCCGTTTTCGCGCTGCAGCCGCAGGCAAAAAACGGGTCCTGATTCTGGGTGCCGGCCTGATTGGTTGTGAGTTTGCCAACGATCTGATTATTGGCGGCTATGAAGTCGATCTGGTCGCGCCTTGCGAGCAGGTCATGCCGACCCTGTTGCCTCCCGCTGCTGCGGCTGCCGTGCAGGCGGGACTCGAAGGCATTGGCGCTCGCTTCCATCTGGGGCCGGTTCTTACCCGTCTTCAGCGCAATGAACAGACACTTGAAGCGCATCTCTCCGATGGGCAAGTGATTGCCTGCGATCTGGTCGTCTCGGCCATCGGCCTGCGTCCACGAGTCGATCTGGCTGCCGCAGCAGGTTTGCTGACCGGGCGCGGCGTCGTGGTTGATCGGCTCCTGCAGACCTCCCACGCCAATATCCATGCCCTGGGTGACTGTGCTGAAGTCGATGGTCTGAACCTGTTGTACGTCATGCCGTTGATGAGCTGCGCCCGTGCCTTGGCGCAGACTCTCGCGGGTACGCCGACTGCCGTGAAATATGGCCCGATGCCAATCACTGTAAAGACGCCGGTTTGCCCTCTGGTGGTTTCGCCACCTCCTCGTGGTACCGAAGGAACCTGGAGTGTCGAAGGCCAGGGTGCAGAGATAAAAGCCCTCTGCCATGACGCCGAAGGCCGATTGCTGGGTTACGCCCTGACGGGAGCCGCGGTGTCGGAAAAACTGGCCCTGAACAAGACGTTACCTGCGTTATTGCCCTGAATATGGGGCGTTTTGTCGGATAGGTCGCTTTTTTCGTCCTATAAACGTTACGCATGTACTGGCGCGTGCCTCGTCGGCATGCCATCCTCGGTTACGTCTGCCGCTACGTAGAGCCGTTGCGGCACCTTGTCGCTGCTTTGCATAAGGCAGTACGGGACATAAAAACAAAAAACCGTAAAGAGGCTTCATACATGCGTAAACCAGATATCGCAGCCGCTATTGCTGAAAAAGCGGATCTCACCAAAGAGCAATCCAACCGCGTTCTCAACGCCATTCTCGAAGAAATCACCGGCGCACTGCACCGCAAGGACAGCGTGACACTGGTGGGCTTCGGTACCTTCCTGCAACGCCATCGCGGTGCCCGCACCGGCAAGAACCCGCAAACGGGTGAACCTGTGAAAATCAAAGCCAGCAACACCGTTGCCTTCAAGCCTGGCAAGGCTCTGAAAGACAGCGTCAATCCATAACATCCACTGCGCGCCTTGGCGGGAGGCGAGCAGTCACCGGACGGGCATACCCATTGGATGGGGTGCCCGTTTTTTTGTCTGATACAGCCATAAATGGTCGTTTGATTAGGTTTTTGAGTGGCCTGACTGTTTTCGAATTGTTTTTAGAAATTTCCTACCTCAAGGTGTTATTTGTCTCTTCTAGCGTAGGAATCTCCTGACTTTTTCCAACGGTTCATTTCCTTAAAGTGCCGCCCCTGCTGCACCTCATTAAAAATGACCCTTGGAATCAAGAATGAAAAAATTATGGATGACTGCTGCGCTTGCAACTCTGATCGCTACCACCAGTGGCTGTGTGAGTTACAACGTGAGCCAGCCGACTGCACCGCTGGAAGGCGTGGTCAAAACGGATCTCAAGGCTGACGTCAAAGTGGGCGATGCTATCAGCGGCGAATCGTCGACCAACATTCTGTTCAACTTCCTGAGCTTTGGTGGCGATAACCACTACGCCGATGGCGTTGTTTATGGTGGCGCCAGTGGTGGTGGCGGTCTGAGCCTGCCTCTGCCTGATCCGGTTTCGACAACCAAGGCTGCGGCTGCCTACAAGGCTGTCAAATCGTCCGGTGCCGACCTGATCGTCGCGCCGCGCTATGAAGTCAATGTTCAGGACTACTTCATCTTCAAGAAGGTGAATGTGAAGGTCACGGGCAACAAAGGCAGCATCAGCAGCATCCGCTGATCTGATCTGCTCGGTAACGCTGCTCTCCCCGCGGGGCGGCGTTTCCGGAGTAATGATCCGATCTTCGCCGAAAATACGATTGTCCTACACGATTGCCCGCTATAACCCGCTACACTGCCCACCATTCGCTCTGACCGAGCTGACTTTCTGCTGAGGCAATGTGTATGAAGTTTCGTTTCCTGCTCTGGATGCTGGGCCTTCTGATGGCTCGGGCCAGCCGTACCAATCCTGCGTTTCAGCAGCAGCTTGCCGACAAGGAGCTGACCTTTCAGTTGCAGACTGCCGATGGCAAGGTCGCTCGTCATTTCATCGTCAGTGGCCAGCGCATTCGCAGTGCCGGTGGCGTAGTTGCCGAACCTGCATTTGCCATTGTCTTTCGCGACGCGGCCTTCGGGTTTGCCACGATGCAGGCCAGCAACAAGCAACTGGCGTTCATGAAGGGAATTCAGGACAAGGACATCCAGATCAAGGGTAATACCTCGCTGGTGATGTGGTTTCAGGGCCTGACCAAGTACCTGAAACCGAAACCTAAAAAGAAGGCCAGCTGATTCAAGGCAACTGCAAGCCGCCTGCGGCTTTGTGAAGTTCGCGCAAGTGTTCACCCATCTGTTTGAGATTGGCTTCGTTGGCCGCGATTTCAGTGGCGCGTTCCGGCTCAAGCAAGGCACGTACTTCCTTGTCGAGATCGCCGGTCAGACGCTTCAATTGCTTCTGGCGCTGGCTGCTCTCGGCTTCAAGCCGCTGCCACTCGCCCGCCTGTGGCAAGCCATAACCACTGCTGCCCAGCAGTTCGGCCGGACGGCTGAGAAAGCCGCTGCTGGCGAGAATCTCTTGCAGCGTCTTTGACGCCTGGGAGACGCTGCCGTCTTTCTGCTCCCTTGCTCCGAGATAGCGTTGCTTCACTTCGTCCTGGGCCAGCAGCAATTGCCGGCGCAGGCTTGCCTGCTCCAACAGCAGAATGGCGGCACTGGTGCGCAGATCGGCTTTATCGAACCACTGGCTGCGTTCTTTGGCTGACAGCAGCAGCCAGTCTTCGACCGTGGTCTGCGGGATGGGCAGATGCTTCTTCAAGACCTCGAACATCGCCTGATAGCGGTCGCGATAGGAGTCGAAGCGATAACCCATGCGCAGCGCTTCCTTTGGATCGTCCAGCACGCTGGTGTCGGCAAGGCCACGGCCTTTGAGCACCTCCAGCAAGCCGTTGGGCAGGATGCTGTCCAGGCCGACAAGCTTGGGATTATGGGTGCCGCTGCGTAGCAGCTTGAGGTTTTCCACAGCACAGTTGTTGGACAGGAAGTAATAGTTGCCGTCGTAACTCCAGTGCATCTCGGCCGCATGCTGCACCAGCCCTTCGATTTCCGGGCGGGACAGTTTGATCGGCACGGAGGCGAGGCTGCGCAGTTCGGTCTTGGTGTATTCGTCGATGACCTGGGCCAGCGGCAGCACAAACAGTCGCGACGGGTAGGCGCCCATCAGGCCGTCCCAGCTGGACAGTTGCACATCGCCCACGAATGCCCGGTAAGACAGGACCAGATGCTGATCCAGATCCAGACGGCAATCAGGCCCGCGTGGTCGTCCCGGCTTGCAGATCACCAGACGCAACATGCTGTGGCCCCAGCGGCTTACCCAGTTCTGGTTGGCTTCAGCCAGCAGGTAGTCGACTTCATAGACCCGTTCCGGATCAAGCTTGCCCAGAGGTTCGCGTCCGAAATCGCTCCCCGCATTCAGGTACGGGAAGAAGGACGGGCATTCGTCTTTCTGTGGCGGAGCCCAGCCGAAATGTTCCTTGTAGTAGGCGTACAGGGCCGGACGACGGCAGGCGTAGGCCGGATCGAGCAGGAAGTACTCCATGTTCACAGCCACGAATTCCAGCGGGCTGGTGGTTTCGTAGATGTCCGGGCTGCGTGCGACCTGCCCGTTGTGTTCCTCCCGCTCGCCGCGTCGGCCGACATATTGCGGCCAGCCTGCCAGGTCCAGCAGGCGCGGGTCATCGCTGAGGGTGAAGCGTCGCTCGGTTTCGCCACGGCAACTGTCAGGCAGGCCGATGTTGCCTGCTGAACTGTGCTGGCGTGAGCAGCGGAATATCAGGACGCGTTGCGTTGAAGACCACAGGCGGGCGCGGTCGTAGACGTGGGTCAGCTCGTGCAGAACCGTGGCGAGCATTTCGCGCCGGACCGTGCCGTGAGGGCGTCCGGTCTGGGTGTTGGCTGCCGAGCCGTCGGTCAACGGCGCCAGCAGTTTTGTATTGAGATAAAGCTGGTAGGGACCGGCAGCCTGGCCATAGGCGTTCTCAGGCATATCGCCCGACCAGCGCACTTCGACACGCCGGTCCAGATCCTTGATGAAGCTGGGCGGCAGGGCGCGCATGGCTTCATCAAGGAGTGTCTGGCTCGCATGTTGTTGGGCTGGGGTCAGGCCGTCGGTCTGCAGCTCAAGCGTCAGGCTGGCAAGAGCATGGGATGCGACCAGCGACAATGCGCCGGCAAGCAGCCAGGCGCCAAGTCGTCTCACAGAGCGAGAATGGCTTCGGCGAGTGTCCGGTCACTGGCATCACGTGCTTCAGGCACGCGGGTGCGCAGGGTATCGAAAGCGGCATCGAGTTGCGCGCCGTGGATGTCACCGTCGCTGGCGACATAGCTGGCGGCGTCGTCTTTGGCCTGGATCACGACCTTGGAGTCGCGAATGGAGGTCGTGGTGTCCGAGGTGAAGTCGATGGAACGACCGAAAGCGCGAACGATGATATTGCTCGTGGCCACGACGGTCTGGGCCTGGGCAATGTCTGCCATTACTAGCAGGCCAAGGGTAGCGGCAATCAGCGGGGTACGCATGTAACGTCTCCAGTTACGCAAAGAGGTCGAAAGTGACTATTGGACGAGGATTGTTTCTGCCAGTTCAAGGTCGCTGGCATGAAGTTTTGACTGGGTGTTTCGCAGGTTGCGCAATGCTGATTCCAACCGGACACCACGGATCTGGCCGTCAGTGGCGACGAAGGCAGCCGCATCATCCTGAGCGGCCAGGATCAGCTTTCTGTCGAAAGGCGCCGTGGTGACCTGAGTGGTGACGTATCCGGTAATGACCAGGCTCTGTGTTGTCGTATCGAAGGCCTGAGCCGGGCTGACCCAGATCAGGCTGGCGACTGGAGCTGCAAACAGAAGAGGTAATAAACGCATGGCTTTCAATGGCTGGCAAAACGAGGCCCAAGGCTAGCGCAATGCCTGGCCTTGAGCTACCCCCGGTCGCTGGTTCAGATGGCCAGAATGGCCTGGGCCAGTTGTGTATCTGTTGCGCTCAGGTTCGGGTATTGCTGGCGAATGTGCTGGAACGCACCTTCCAGTTGAGCACCGCGGATGTCGCCTTCGCTGGCCACGAAGCTGGCAGCTTCGTCACGGGCGGCGCGGACGATCTTGTCGTCTCTCAAGGAAGAAGAGGCATCGGAAGTGGCTTCGCTGGAAGCTGCCACAGCACCCACGACAGCATCGGTCGTGACGATGAAGCTGGTGGCGTTTGCATTGGCAGCCGCTGTCAGCAGTGCGGCTGCAGCGAGGATACGGAACAGAGTCATGGTGGAATTCCAAAGTGTGACGGAGTGGGCATTAGCCTATCGCAGCCGTCATGAGATTGTCATTGCAGGGTGCAGGCCGGTGGGCGAATGGTTGATGTGCAGGCTGTGTGGGACCGGATTTATCCGGGAAGAGGCCCGTACATTCTCTGTATCTCTGTTGGCAGCGAATGAAGCTTCCCGGATGAATCCGGTCCCACCTGTCAGCAGCCATGGGCCAAACTGTACAGGTATTTATTCTCTTTGGTAAAACTGTACCTGTTCCGGGATATTTCAGTCCACAAACGACAAGGCCCGTCTCGGTTACCTGAGACGGGCCTTGTGTTAAACAATTTGGGGTGCTGGTGAGAGACCTTTCAGGTCTGGACCAGCGGGCGCTTCAGTTAGCGCCAGAACGGCTTGCTCAGCTCTTCGTAACGCTGTGCTTCGCTGATACCTGCGTCGGCGAGAAGACGTGCATCCAGGCGAGCCAGTTGGTGGCGGCTGGAGAGGCGACGCTGCCAGAGCATCAGGTTGGCGAGTACGCGCAGAGGCCATGCAGCTTGAGCGGTGTTGACGGTGCTTTCGTTGAACAGGTCGGAACTGACTGTACGTTCCATGGTGTGACTTCCTTCCGCTTGTGGCGGGTTTAGAGAATGACTTGACTGGTGCCTATCTTCCTCTCAGTCGGCCAGTATCTATAGACACAGTTCATTTGTATTGTGATGGTTCAGTTAACTGTTTATAGGCACTGTTTTGTTCATAAATGGGGCAACTGTACCGGTTAGCACTTATATGGTGCATTTTGTGGTCGAGCTTGGTGAGTTTTGCTGTTTTGAGCCGTTTTTTGACCAGTACAGAAGTACAGTTTGTTTCAGATGGGTTGAGTGAAGCTGGAAAGTGAGCAAAGAAACCTCTTGCTAACTTGCAACTGTGTTCCTCAGGTCGGCAGCATGCGACCCGTCTCTTCCAGATTGATGTGCCAACTCAGTGCTTCGCGCAGGATGTGCGGGGTGTGTCCGCCGATGGCGCAGGCGGCCGCAAAGTATTGATTCAGAGCCTCGCGATAGTCTGGATGCACGCAATTGTCGATGATGATCCGGGCGCGTTCGCGAGGTGCCAGGCCGCGCAGATCGGCCAGACCCTGCTCGGTCACGAGGATGTCCACATCGTGTTCGGTATGGTCCACATGGCTCACCATGGGCACCACACTGGAAATCGAGCCGCCCTTGGCGATGGATTTGGTGACGAAGATGGCCAGGTGGGCATTGCGCGAGAAGTCGCCGGAGCCGCCGATGCCGTTCATCATCCGGGTGCCGCAGACGTGGGTCGAGTTCACGTTGCCGTACAGATCGAACTCCAGTGCCGTGTTGATGCCGATGATGCCCAGGCGGCGAATGACTTCAGGGTGGTTGGAGATTTCTTGCGGGCGCAGCACCAGGCGTGACTTGTAGCGATTGAAGTCCGAGAACACCTGCTCGTGCTTGGCGGCGGACAGGGTCATGGAACTGCCGGATGCGAAGCTCAGTTTGCCTGCATCGAACAGGTCGAAAGTCGAGTCCTGCAGCACTTCGGAATACATGGTCATGTCATGGAACGGCGAGTCCAGCAGGCCGTGCATCACGGCATTGGCGATGGTGCCGATCCCCGCCTGCAGCGGCATCAACTGGTTGGTCAGCCGGTCTTCGCGCACTTCCTTCTTGAAGAACTCCACCAGATGGTTGGCGATGGCCTGGGTCTCGGCATCCGGCGGCAGTACAGTTGAAGGTGAGTCGGCCTGATCGCTGATGACAATACCGACGATCTTCGCCGGGTCGATCTTGACGGCGCTGCTGCCGATGCGCGAATCGGCATCCAGGACCGGAATCGGCAGGCGGGTCGGCCGATAGCTGGGAATATAGATGTCGTGCAGGCCTTCCAGCTCCAGCGGCTGTGACAGGTTGATCTCCACGATGACCTGCTTGGCCAGGATCGCGAAGCTGGCCGAGTTGCCGACCGACGTGCTCAGCACCAGATGGCCTTCTTCGGTAATCGCCACGCATTCGATGACGGCCAGATCCACTGCCTTGATCTGGCGGTTGCGCAACTGTTCAACGGTATCGGACAGGTGCTGGTCGATGAACATGACCGTACCGTTATTGATGGCTTTGCGCAGCGTATTGTCGACCTGGAAGGGCATGCGACGAGACAGCACGCCGGCTTCGGTCAACTGCTTGTCCAGATCGTTGCCCAGGCTGGCGCCGGTCATCAGGCTTATCTTGAGCGGCGACACTCTGGCGCGTTCGGCCAGTGCATGGGGAACGGCCTTGGCTTCACCGGCGCGGGTGAAGCCGCTCATGCCGACGGTCATGCCATCTTCAATCAACGCTGCAGCCTCTGCTGCGCTCATTACCTTGCTCATCAAAGAAGGCAAACGTATACGGTCGCGGTACATGGATTCTGTCTCGAAGGTGGAAGCGAGGGTCAAGTCTAGAGACTTGGGGTTTTTCCGTCCCGCGACCAAGGTCGCATTGGAGGGCTCTAATTAGGGCCTTTCAAGGCAAAACACTGTTACGCGGAATGCAAAAAGCCCCAGGCGCAGAACGCACTGGGGCTCTTTCAGGCGGGTTGGAGGCTAAGCGTTTTCCACAGCCTTAACCATGTCCTCGATCACCTTTTTGGCGTCTCCGAACACCATCATGGTTTTATCCATATAGAACAGTTCGTTGTCCAGACCGGCATAACCGCTGGCCATGGAGCGCTTGTTGACGATGATCGTCTTGGCCTTGAAGGCTTCGAGGATCGGCATTCCGGCAATCGGCGATTTGGGGTCGTTGCGGGCTGCCGGGTTGACCACGTCGTTGGCGCCCAGCACCAGCACCACGTCAGCCTGACCGAACTCAGAGTTGATGTCTTCCATCTCGAACACCTGGTCGTAAGGCACTTCGGCCTCGGCCAGCAGCACGTTCATATGCCCGGGCATCCGGCCCGCGACCGGGTGGATGGCGTATTTCACGGTGACGCCGTGATGGGTCAGCTTTTCAGTCAGCTCTTTGAGTGCATGCTGCGCCCGTGCGACTGCCAGGCCGTAGCCTGGAACGATGATCACGGTGTCGGCGTTGGTCAGCAGGAACGTGGCATCGTCGGCCGAACCGGATTTGACCGGACGCGCTTCCTTGGCACCTGCCGGGCCACCGGCTTCGGTTGCGCCGCCGAAACCGCCACCGATCACGTTGAAGAACGAGCGGTTCATGGCCTTGCACATGATGTAGGACAGAATCGCGCCCGAAGAGCCCACCAGCGAGCCGGCAATGATCAGCATCGAGTTGTTCAGCGAAAAGCCGATACCTGCTGCCGCCCAGCCCGAATAGCTGTTGAGCATCGACACCACCACGGGCATGTCAGCGCCGCCAATCGGGATGATCAGCAGCACGCCGATCACGAAGGCCAGGGCCAGCATGATGGCGAAGGCGGTCAGGTTGCCGGTGAACATGAACGTCAGGCCAAAGAACAGCGTGGCGAGCCCGAGAATCAGGTTCAGCTTGTGCTGTCCGGCAAACTGTACCGGTGTGCCCTGGAACAGACGGAATTTGTACTTGCCCGACAGCTTGCCGAAGGCGATCACCGATCCGGAAAAGGTGATTGCCCCGATGGCTGCGCCGAGGAACAGCTCCAGGCGGTTACCGGTGGGGATCGAATCGCCAAGGTTGCGCACGATGCCCAGCGATTGCGGCTCGACCACGGCGGCAATGGCGATGAACACCGCTGCCAGGCCGATCATGCTGTGCATGAAGGCGACCAGTTCCGGCATTTTGGTCATCTCGACACGCTTGGCCATGATCGACCCCGCCGTGCCGCCGACCAGCAGGCCGACCACGATATAGCCAATGCCCGCGCTGGTGCCTTCGACGGTCGAAAGGGCCGCCAGTTTGAAGACCAGGCCGACGGTGGTTATCACCGCCAGGCCCATGCCCAGCATGCCGAACAGGTTGCCGCGACGGGAGGTTGTGGGGTGCGAGAGTCCTTTGAGCGCCTGAATGAAGCAGACCGAAGCGACCAGATACAGCAGGGTGACCAGATTCATGCTCATTACTTCTGCACCTCGTCTTTTGCCTTGGGTGCTTTTTTCTTGAACATTTCCAGCATGCGCCGGGTGACCAGAAAGCCACCGAACACATTCACGGCAGCCAGGGCCACGGCAAGCGTGCCCATGATCTTGCCCAGCGGCGTCACCGTCAGGGCGGCGGCGAGCATGGCGCCGACAATCACGATGGCGGAAATGGCGTTGGTCACGGCCATCAGCGGCGTGTGCAGGGCAGGCGTCACGTTCCAGACCACGTGGTAACCGATATAGATCGCCAGTACAAAAATGATCAGGTTATAGATACCAGGGGAGATCAACTCTTCCATTGTCTTGTCCTCAGCCGTTCTTGCGAATGACTTGGCCGTCGCGGCACATCAGGCACGCGGCGACGATGTCGTCTTCGAGATTGATCTGCAACTGGCCGTCCTTGTCGAACAGCAGCTTCATGAAGTCCAGCAGGTTGCGTGCGTACAGCGCCGAGGCGTCAGCCGCGACCATAGCGGGCAGGTTGGTATGGCCGACAATGGTCACGCCGTGCTCCACCACCACCTGATCGGCCACTGTCAGCGGGCAGTTGCCGCCTTGTGCCGCAGCCAGATCGATGACCACCGAGCCGGGCTTCATCTGTGCCACGGTTTCGGCACTGAGCAGCACCGGCGCCTTGCGGCCGGGGATCAGTGCGGTGGTGATCACGATGTCCGACAGTCTGGCGCGTTCATGCACGGCGACGGCCTGACGCTGCATCCAGCTTGCAGGCATTGGACGTGCGTAGCCGCCAACCCCTTCGGCGCACTCGCGCTCTTCATCGGTTTCGTACGGCACGTCGATGAATTTGGCGCCCAAGGACTCGATCTGCTCTTTGACGGCAGGTCGCACGTCGGAAGCCTCTACTACCGCACCCAGTCGCTTGGCAGTGGCAATGGCCTGCAACCCGGCAACACCGGCACCGAGCACCAGAACCCGGGCAGCTTTCACGGTGCCAGCAGCTGTCATGAGCATCGGCATGAAGCGGGGGTAGTGATGGGCTGCCAGCAGCACAGACTTGTAGCCGGCAATGTTGGCCTGGGACGACAGCACATCGAGGCTTTGCGCGCGGGAAGTGCGCGGTGCCGCTTCCAGAGCGAAAGCGGTGATGCCGCGTTCGGCCAGCCTGGCGATGGTCTCGTTATTGAACGGGTTGAGCATCCCGATGACGATCGTGCCGCTCTTTATCAGAGCCAGTTCGCTGTCGTTGGGGGCTGTGACCTTGAGGATCAGCTCACCTGCGAAGGCTTCGCTTGCTCCACCGATGGTGGCGCCCGCTGTTTCATAGGCACTGTCCGGCACGCTGGCATGGATGCCCGCTCCGCTTTGCACAGTGATTCTATGGCCTTGGCTGATCAGCTTTTTGATGGTTTCCGGGGTGGCAGCAACCCGTGTTTCACCCGTTTGGGTTTCAAGAGGAACACCAATGTGCACGTCAAATCTCCTGCGTGATCTTTTTATCTTCATAAATAGGCCAGCGCACTACGGCTGGTGCGTCTGGGGTGGCCGATCAGCATGCCTCGAGGCCTTGAAAGCCTTGGGGGCGGAGCATTCTGCAATTGAAGTCGGGAGGGCTTCAACACATTCTGTAACGAGACTATAAATTAACTACAAGTCATCCTGTGACCTATTGTCGCAAGTAATGGCTGTAAGCCTTTATTTATAGGGCTTTCAGGAGATTCCATCTGGAAAGTGTGGAAAAGAGGATTTTTTCAGTGATTTGCCCTCAACTCTTAAAAATAAGCTAGAGAGCCCGTAAATAAAGAGCATGAGTCAATTTTTTGCGACGTGGTGAAAGATTGTCATGAAGCGACAAAACCTTACATTTGTAGGTGTTTATAAGGCTGCACTACTTTCTGGTTTCGTGTCTCAATCCCTTGCTGGCGGCAGCCTGTAGCCTTTTGCCTGCTCAATCAGCCAATCCCTGAATGCGCGTAAAGACGCTGATTCGACTTTTCGCTCCGGAATCATCAAGTGGTAGGCCTTGATGCTGTCGAGTGCGTGGGTGTTGGCGATGACCAGCCGTTTTTCCTGTAACTCACGCTGGATCAGAAAAGGAGGGATCAGGGCTATTCCCATCTCATGCATCGCTGCCTGGGCAAGCATGGAGAATAGCTCGTACCGAGGACCTGTCATGTCGCGGGGGATATTCAGGTGCTGCGCGTTGAACCACTGCCGCCAGGCGTAAGGGCGCGTGGTCTGTTGCAGCAATGGCATCTCGGCGATCTGCTTGGCATCCAGGTTGTCACGACCTTGCATGAACGCCGGACTGCAGATCGGCATGGGGTTTTCGCCCATCAGGCGATGGGCTTCGGTGCCTGGCCAGTCGGCATCGCCAAAGTAGATGGCGGCGTCGAAATCGGTGTCGGCAAACAGGAAGGGGCGAGTCCGGTTGGTGAGGTTGACCGTGACTTCAGGGTGGCGCTGCTGGAAATCCTTGAGTCGCGGCAGCAGCCATTGCGTGCCGAAAGTAGGCACGACTGCCAGTTCGATCACATTGGCACCTTGCTGACCCATGATCGACAGCGTATCGCGCTCCACTGCATCCAGTTGCGCGGCAACGCGACGGCTGTAGGAAAGGCCGGCTTCGGTCAGCTTCACGCCACGCCTGGAACGTCGGAACAGTTCTACGCCCAGGAACTCTTCCAGGCTGCCGATCTGTCGGCATATGGCGCTTTGGGTCAGTGAAAGCTCGTTTGCCGCCTTGGTAAAGCTCTCGTGGCGAGCGGCGGACTCGAAACTGACGAGTGCGGCTGTGCTGGGGATTTTTCGCCGCATATACGCTGGCCTCACTCGTCGTTGATAAATATGGCGGTTATAGGGATTACGGAGTGAGAAATTAGCACAAGAGCTTGAGTAATCGTCGTTTGTCGCCCTGTGAAAGCGGGTCTAGGATCACTTCACAACATTTGCGAGCGACGCGAGGAGTGAGTCATGGGTGGTAAAGCAAGCTTCAACTGGATCGATCCGCTGCTGCTGGATCAACAGCTCACAGAAGAAGAGCGCATGGTGATGCGCAGTGCTGAACAGTTCGCCCAAAGCAAGCTCGCTCCCCGGGTGCTTGAAGCCTTTCGTCATGAGCAGACCGATCCCGCCATCTTTCGTGAAATGGGCGAGGTCGGCTTGCTGGGTGCGACCATTCCGGAAGAGTTCGGCGGCAGCGGCCTGAATTACGTGAGCTACGGACTGATTGCGCGGGAAGTGGAGCGCGTCGATTCGGGTTATCGCTCCATGATGAGTGTGCAGTCTTCTCTGGTGATGGTGCCGATCAATGAGTTCGGCACCCTGGCCCAGAAGCAGAAGTACCTGCCAAAGCTGGCGTCCGGCGAGTGGATCGGCTGTTTCGGTCTGACCGAGCCTGATCACGGTTCCGATCCGGGTGCGATGATCACCCGGGCGCGCAAGGTCGACGGCGGGTATCGCCTGACCGGCAGCAAGATGTGGATCACCAATAGCCCTATCGCGGATGTGTTCGTGGTCTGGGGCAAGGATGACGAGGGCGACATTCGTGGCTTCGTCCTGGAGAAAGGCTGGGCCGGGCTGAGTGCCCCAGCGATTCATGGCAAGGTGGGATTGCGTGCATCCCTTACCGGCGAGATCGTGATGGACAACGTCTTTGTGCCTGAAGAAAACATCTTCCCGGATGTGCGCGGTCTCAAAGGCCCTTTTACTTGCCTGAACTCGGCCCGCTACGGAATCTCCTGGGGGGCGCTCGGGGCGGCGGAGTTCTGCTGGCACACGGCGCGGCAATACACGCTGGACCGCAAGCAGTTCGGGCGTCCTCTGGCCGCAAATCAGTTGATCCAGAAAAAGCTCGCTGACATGCAGACCGAAATCACTCTGGCGCTGCAAGGGTGTCTGCGACTGGGGCGCATGAAAGACGAAGGT